>NZ_JBEYZK010000014.1:154476-255253 GCF_040646035.1 Streptomyces sp. NPDC046465 | reverse complement strand
TCGTTACTTCGTTCTTGCGTTTCCGACTCTATCAGACTCTTTCGTGTCCGACTTCCTCGGTGCCTTTCCGGTTCCCGCTCCGGCCTTTCGGCTTTGGCGTTTCCCTTTCCGGCGGTTCCGACTTTATCAGGTCCTATTCGACTCTCTGACCACGACCACCGCAGACATGCGGGGACGGACCCAGGGATAGGATCTGACGTGAAGGTTGCCGCCGGGACCGGGCGCTTAGTGCGCCCCACGGCCTCAGGCAGGAGTCCGACTGTACATCGGGCCCCGGGCAGGTGCAAATCGTTTGTGCACCTCCTCTACGTCCGCCAACCGGGACCTCTCATGCGGAACCGGGACTTCTTATGACTTACCCTTCTGAACAGTGCGTCGTCCAGGACAGGTAGTGGCGGCGACTATGAATCTCCACCCCCTGGGAGGCTTGCCATGACCAGTGTTTCGTCCCCGCTTGTAGGACGCGCCATCGGGCTCTCTGCTGTACCTGATCCCGTGTTCTCGGGCGCGATGGTCGGGCCTGGCACGGCTATCGATCCCGCGCGCGAGCCTTCCGAGGCCGTGTCTCCCGTGGACGGCATCGTCGTCTCTCTTCACCCCCACGCGTTCGTGGTGGTCGATGATCAGGGTCATGGCGTGCTGACGCACCTCGGCATCGACACCGTGCAACTCAACGGTGAGGGCTTCGAGCTCCTCGTCAACAAGGGCGACACCGTGCGGCGCGGCCAGGCCGTGGTGCGCTGGGACCCGGCCGCCGTCGAGGCCGCCGGCAAGTCGCCGGTGTGCCCGATCGTGGCACTCGAGGCCACGGCGGAGTCCCTCTCCGACCTCGTCGAGGACGGCGAAGTGAAGGCCGGCGACGCGCTCTTCAGCTGGAAGTGACGTCATCGCCGTCGCTGACGGCAGGTACGACAACCACCGCGGCGGCTGGGCCCGTCGCACAACCGGAGACGGGTGAAATGGAGACAACGCTGCGAGGCGTCGGTGTGAGCCACGGTGTGGCGATCGGCGAGGTTCGGCACATGGGCACGGCGGTTCTCGAGCCGCCCGCCAAGCAGATTCCCGCGGAGGAGGCCGAGCGCGAACAGGGGCGTGCTCGCCAGGCCGTGGAAGCTGTGGCGGCCGACCTGAACGCGCGCGGTCATCTGGCCGGTGGCGAGGCCCAGGCGGTGCTCGAAGCGCAGGCCATGATCGCCCAGGACCCGGAGCTCATGTCCGACGTCGACCGGCGCATCACCGTCGGCAGCACGGCCGAGCGTGCCGTCTACGACGCCTTCTCCCACTACCGCGAACTGCTTGCCGGTGCCGGGGAGTACATGGCCGGTCGGGTGGCGGACCTCGACGACGTGCGGAACCGCATCGTCGCCCGCCTTCTCGGCGTGCCGATGCCGGGCGTCCCGGACAGCGACGAGCCGTACGTGCTGATCGCCCGTGACCTCGCGCCCGCGGACACCGCGCTGCTCGACCCGGCTCTCGTCCTCGGCTTCGTCACCGAGGAGGGCGGGCCCACGAGTCACAGCGCGATCCTGGCGCGGGCGCTCGGAGTGCCGGCCGTCGTCGCGCTGCCGGGGGCGGGTGAGCTCGCCGAGGGCACGGTCGTGGCCGTGGACGGCAGCACCGGTGAGATCTTCGTGGACCCGAGCGCGGAGAAGAAGGAGCAGCTCGAGGCTGCCGCCGCCGAGCGCAAGGCCGCGCTGGCCGCCGCGACCGGGCCGGGTGCCACGTCCGACGGGCACAAGGTGCCGCTGCTCGCCAACGTCGGCGGTCCCGCCGACGTGCCGGCGGCCGTCGACGCGGGGGCCGAGGGCGTCGGCCTGTTCCGTACCGAGTTCCTCTTCCTGGACGACAGCACGAAGGCGCCGTCCGAGGAGAAGCAGGTCGACGCGTACCGCAAGGTGCTGGAGGCCTTCCCCGAGGGCCGTGTCGTCGTCCGGGTGCTGGACGCCGGCGCGGACAAGCCGCTGGACTTCCTCACGCCCGCCGACGAGCCGAACCCGGCCCTCGGCGTGCGCGGGCTGCGGTCGCTGCTCGACCACCCCGACGTACTGCGCACACAGCTGACCGCGCTGGCCAAGGCCGCCGAGGGCCTGCCCGTCTACCTCGAGGTCATGGCCCCGATGGTGGCCGACCGTGCCGACGCCAAGGCCTTCGCCGACGCGTGCCGCGAGGCGGGGCTGCGGGCGAAGTTCGGTGCGATGGTCGAGATCCCCTCGGCCGCCCTGCGGGCGCGCTCGATCCTGCAGGAGGTCGAGTTCCTCTCGCTGGGCACCAACGACCTCGCGCAGTACGCCTTCGCCGCCGACCGTCAGGTGGGCGCCGTGTCCCGGCTGCAGGACCCGTGGCAGCCCGCGCTGCTCGACCTGGTCTCGCTGTCCGCCGAGGCGGCCAGGGCCGAGGGCAAGAGCTGTGGCGTGTGTGGCGAGGCGGCTTCCGACCCGCTGCTCGCGTGTGTGCTGACCGGTCTCGGTGTCACCTCTCTCTCGATGGGTGCGGCGTCCATTCCTTACGTGCGTGCGACGCTCGGGAAGTACACGCTGGCGCAGTGCGAGCGTGCCGCTTCGGCCGCGCGCGCCGCGGACAGTGCCGAAGAGGCCCGCACGGCTGCGCAGGCGGTGCTGTCGGGCGAGTAGCTGTCCGCTCTGCTCTGCTTTTTCGAGGGGCGCCCCACCGGTTGGTGGGGCGCCCCTGGTCGTTCAGTGGGTGTGGCCCCCTTCGGGATCACCTTCTTCGAGGTCGGGTGCCGCGCAGTAGTCGACGCCTGATTCCGGGGAGACGAGCTCTCCCGAGAGGGCGTCGGTGCAGTACGCGTCGAAGACCTCGGCCGCGGTGAGGGGCTGGAGTCGCCCGCCGCTCATGCGCCAGCCCTGGACACGGTCGCGTGTGCCGTCGGCGCTGGAGCGCAGCACCATGCCGGCCGCGCGGTGGGTGGCGATGCCGACCGCGAGGACCGTGGCGAACTCCAGGGCTTCGGTGTCGTCGAGCATGGCCCGGCCGTCGGCGGCGATCTCGACGTGCAGTGCGGCGAGGAGCGTCTCGGGGTCGGAGGGCACGCTGCACACGAGGTGCCTGGTGCCCGGGCCCGAGGTGTCGAGGGCGCGGGTGATCAGTTCGGAGGCGCGGGCGAAGGCTGCTCGTCCGATGTCCTCGCCGCAGGTCGCGCAGGGGCCCGTGCGGGCGAGCACCAGCGTCGCGTACTCCCAGGTGGCTTGGCGGACCGCTTCGTCGACCAGGTCGGGGACGAGGTCGGTGAGGGGCTGGCCCTCGTACGGAACGGAGGGGCCGTCCGAGGCCAGTTCCGCGGTGAAGCGGGTGCGGCTGTCCGGGGTGTCGGGGTCCAGGCCGCTCTCCGCGCAGAACTGAGCGTAGTCCTCGGGGTCGAAGAGGGCGACGGTGGTGTGCCTGCCCTGGGAGGCGAGGGTCCTGAGGAGTCCCTCGACCTGGCGGAGGTAGGTCTCGTGGTCGTCGAAGGTGAAGGTGCGGTAGCGGCGCATGGCCGCGAAGTCCTCCTCGTCGGCCAGCAGGCCGATGGTTCCGGCGACTTCGCGGCGCAGTGCGCGTCGCATGGTGTCGTGCCGAGCGTGCGTCATGCTTCCCCCTGCATTCGGTCGATCAATGCTCACTCACAGTAACGGGAGGCACTGACAACGGCTGCTGAGCTGGGGGAAGGCGTGGCCTTCAGGCTCGTTTGCGGGCCAGGTCGGCGTAGAAGTCGAGGAGTTCGAGGCGGTCGACCGAGCCCGGGTTGACTGCTTTGTCCAGAGGCGTCCCTTGCAGGAGGCGCTTGACGGGGACCTCGATGCGCTTGCCCGTGAGGGTGTGCGGGATGCCGGGGACCTCGATGACCTCGTCGGGGACGTGGCGCGGCGAGCACTGCTCACGGATCGTCAGCTTGATGCGTTCGCGCAGGGCGTCGTCGAGGGCGGCGCCGTCGGCGAGGTGGACGAAGAGGGGCATCCAGTAGCCGCCGTCGGGCTGTTCGACGCCGATGACGAGGGTTTCGCGGATCTCGGGGAGCCGTTCGACGGCTTCGTAGATGTCGGCCGAACCCATGCGTACGCCCTGGCGGTTGAGCGTGGAGTCGGAACGGCCGTGGATGACCACGGAGCCCCGTGAGGTGAGGGTGATCCAGTCTCCGTGGCGCCAGACGCCGGGGTAGGTGTCGAAGTAGCTGTCGTGGTAGCGGATGCCGTCCGGGTCGTTCCAGAAGCGGATGGGCATGGACGGCATGGGGTTGGTGACGACCAGTTCGCCGACTTCGTCGATGAGCGGCTTGCCCTGGGGGTCCCATGACTGCAGGTCGGTGCCCAGGCAGGGGGCCTGGAGTTCGCCGATGTGGACGGGGAGGGTGGGGACGGCTCCGGCGAAGCAGGAGCAGACGTCCGTCCCGCCGCTGACCGATGCCGTCCACAGGCCGCCGGGGGTGTCGGCGAATTCGTCGTGCAGCCAGCGGAAGCCGTCGGGCGGCAGCGGGGACCCGGTCGTGGCGACGCAGGTGATGCGGGAGAGGTCGAAGTCGCGGGCGGGGTGGACGTCCGCCTTCCGGCAGGCCATCACGTAGGCGGCGGAGGTACCGAAGAGGGTGGCTCCGGTGCGCTCCGCGATGCGCCACTGGGCGCCGGTGTCGGGGTGGCCGGGGCTGCCGTCGTACAGGACGATCGTGGTGCCCGTCAGGAGGCCGGAGACGAGGAAGTTCCACATCATCCAGCCGGTCGAGGTGTACCAGAAGAAGCGGTCGTCGGGGCCGAGGTCGCAGTGCAGGCCGAGCTGCTTGAGGTGTTCGACGAGGATGCCGCCCTGGGACTGGACGATGGCCTTGGGCAGGCCGGTGGTGCCCGAGGAGTAGAGCACCCACAGGGGGTGGTCGAAAGGCACCGCTTCGAAGGTGGGGGCAACGTCCGCCGAGGTGAGGGCCGACCATTCCAGGGCGCCGTCGGGGGCGTCCGTGCCGAGCAGCGGAATGTGGACGACGGCGCGGAGGCTCGGCAGTTCGGAGCGGAGCTCGGCGACGGTGTCGCGGCGGTCGTGCTGCTTGCCTCCGTAGCAGTAGCCGTCGACGGTGAAGAGGACGACCGGTTCGACCTGCTGGAAGCGGTCCAGGACGCTGCGGGCGCCGAAGTCGGGGGCGCACGAGGTCCAGACGGCGCCGACGGCGGCTGTGGCCAGGAGGGCGACGACGGCCTGCGGGACGTTCGGCAGGTAGCCGCTGACGCGGTCTCCGGGGCGTACGCCGAGGTTGCGCAGCTCCGCGGCCAGGGAGCCGACCTGGCGGCGCAGCTCGGCCCAGGTGACGGGCTGTGGGTCGTGGCTCTCGTCGACGTGGAGGATCGCGGGGGTGTCCGCGCGCGCGGGGTCCTCGGCGGCTCGCAGTGCGTGCTCGGCGTAGTTGAGGGTCGCTCCGGGGAACCACTCGGCGCCCGGCATGGAGCGGTCGCCCAGCACGCGCGCGTAGGGCGTGGTGAAGCGGACGTCGAACCAGTCGGTGACGGCCTTCCAGAACGTCTCGAGCTCGGTCACCGACCAGCGGTGCAGCGCTTCGTAGCCCCCGTCGGCCGGGGCTCCGTAGTGCTCGGCCGCCCAGGCCTGGAATCGGGTGACCTGCGCGGCGGCGATCCTCCCCGGGCTCGGCTGCCAGAGCGGCGCAGGGTTCGCTGAGGACGTCATGGGGCGGCTCCCGGACTGTACGCGTCGTATGCGTGGAGTGCGCACGTGCTGGGTGTGCGCGTGAACACGGCTGAAAGGGACGATGCCACGTGATCGACTTCCACACCAGGGTGTTCCCCACACGGTCGACCCCGCGGACATGTGTCGTCGCCCCAGGTGAACGGCAGTTGAACGCGGCACACACATGGCTTCTTCGGTGGCAGGGTGAGCAGCATGAACGGTCGTGACCTGGTGCGTTCGGTGAAGGCGGTCGGCATGGTCGGCACGGCGCAGGGGTTGCGCACGGTGCGCTCCTCCTGGCGCAGGTGGCGGGCGGACGCGAAGGGGCTGGCGCCCCGGGACACGGAACGGGCCCGGGTGCCGGGTGCTGTGACGGGGATGGAACCGGCGCCCGGTGGCGGTGTGGTGCGGTTCGCGCGCTCGGAGCTGCGGGTGCGGGTGACGGTCGGCGGGGCGGTCTTCCTCGGCTGGGACGGGGCGGAGCCCGGGCCGTCGTACGCGCTGTCGTGCCGGAGCCCCGAGCCGGATCCACGGGCTGTCCTGGAACCCGACAAGGAGGGCGGCTGGCGGGTCGTGTCGGAGCGGGCGACGGTCGTCGTGTCGCGGCACGGGGCGGTCGAGCTGCGCACGCCGGGCGGTGTGATGCTGCGGCGGGATCTGCCGCCGCGCTGGTGGGAGCCTGCGGAGGGGGGTGCGGCGCGCTGGCTGCAGCGGTCGGAGGTGGCGGCGGACGCCCGGTTCTTCGGCCTCGGCGGGCGGTCCGGGGGGCCGCGGCTGCGGAACGGGACGTACCGGCTGTGGAACACCGATCCGGGTGGTTCGTTCGGGCCGGACGACGATCCTCTGTACATCACGATGCCGGTGCAGATGGTGGTGGCCGACGCCGGCACGCACCTGGTCTTCCACGACAACTCGTGGGACGGCGAGGTCACGGTGCACGAGGGTGTGGAGGGTGCCGGTTCGGGTCACGACCGGGCCGGTGCGTGCGAGGTGCGGATGAGCGGCGGTCCGCTGCGGTCCTGGACGATGGTGGGCACTCCCCCGCGCGTGCTGCACACCTGGGCGTCGCTCACCGGTCCACCGGCGCTGCCGCCCTCGTGGGCGCTCGGGCACCATCACGCGCGCTGGGGCTTCGGCAGCGAGCAGGAGGTGCGCCGGGTCGTCGCGGGGTACCAGGGGCGTGGACTGCCGTTGGACGCCGTCCATCTGGACATCGACCACTACGACGCGCACCAGGTGTTCACCGTCGACAAGGAGCGTTATCCGAAACTGCCGCAGTTCGCGGACGAGTTGGGCAGGGACGGGATCCGGCTGGTCTCGATCGTCGACCCGGCGGTGAAGTCCGAGCCGGGCGTCGAGGTGTACGACAGTGGGGCGGCGGCCGATGCTTTCGTGCGGGATGCCGAGGGGCGACCGGTGCGCGGTGTCGTATGGCCTGGAGAGTCGGTGTATCCGGATTTCACCGACCCGCGCGCGCGGGAGTGGTGGGGCACGCTCTACGAAGAGCGGTTCGATCAGGGGTTCTCGGGCTTCTGGCACGACATGAACGAGCCGGTGTCGTTCGCCGCGTTCGGGGAGGCGACGCTGCCGCGGTCGGCACGGCATTCCCTGGAGGGGCGTGGTGGTGACCATCGGGAGGCCCACAACGTGTACGGCCTGGCGATGGCGCGCGCCGGGTACGAGGCGCTGCGCAGGCTGCGCCCCGAAGAGCGGCCCTTCTTGTTCTCGCGTTCCGGTTGGGCGGGGATGCAGCGCTACGGAGGGACGTGGTCCGGCGATGTGTCCACGGGCTGGCCGGGGTTGCGGGCGTCGCTTTCGCTGGTCCTCGGGCTGGGTCTGTGCGGTGTGCCGTATTCGGGTCCGGATGTGGGCGGGTTCGACGGCAGTCCGTCGCCGGAGCTGTATCTGCGGTGGTTCCAGCTGGGGGCGTATCTCCCGCTCTTCCGTACGCACGCGGCGATCACGGCGGGGCGGCGCGAGCCGTGGGAGTTCGGTGACGAGGTGCTCGGGCACGCGCGTGAGGTGCTCGCCGAACGCCGACGGCTGCTGCCGTACTTCGTGACGCTGGCCCATCTCGCGCGGCGCACGGGCGCTCCGTATGTGCGGCCCCTGTGGTGGGGCTCTCCCGAGGACCGGGCGCTGCGGGACTGTGAGGACGCGTTCCTGCTCGGGGACTCGCTGCTGGTGGCGCCGGTGCTCGAGAGCGGTGCGGTGCACAGGGCGGTCCGGCTGCCGCGGGGGCGCTGGTACGACACTACGACCGGCACGGCGTACGAAGGGCCGGGCAAGGTGCTCGTGGAGGCTCCGTTGTCGCGCGTTCCGGTGTTCGCGCGCGCGGGCACGGTGCTGCCGGTGCGGGGGTGTGACGGCGGTCTTGAGCTGGAGGCGTGGGCGCCCGCCGCGGGGGGCGCGGGCGGTGGCCTCGTGATCGCCGACGCGGGTGACGGGTGGGCGGAGGCGGAGCTGGAGCGGTTCACGACGCGGTGGAGCGGGGGGCGTGTGGTGGTGGAGCGGGACGGCGACGCCGGGCCCGCACCGGGTCGTCCGGTGCGGGTACGGGGACTCGGCGGCTGAAGGTCAGTTGTGGCTCTCTGCAAGGCGGTCTGCTGCCCCCGGAGGGTCAGTAGCGGCCCAGGGACGGTGGTCAGTAGCGGCCCTCGGAGGGTCAGTAGCGGCCCTCGAACCACGCGTTTGCCGCCACCGTGTGCAGCGGGAAGGCGAGTTCGTCCGGTCGGCGCAGCACGTCCCAGCCTTCGGTCTCGTCTGTCGCCACGGACGCCGGCAGGTCGGCGGCGGGGCGTTCGGGGAGGAGGCCGAAGAGGAGCAGGTAGCCGTCGGGGGCGCTCATGGCGTCGGCGAGGCGGACGTCGCGGCTTTCCGCGCCGATGCCGGTCTCCTCCTTGAGTTCGCGGACGACGGCATGACGCCAGTCCTCCCTGTCGTCGATGAACCCGCCGGGCAGGGCGATGCCTCCGCGCGCGGGAGCGATGGTGCGGGTCACGACGACCAGGCCGGTGCCCTGGGCGTCATACACGGGCTGCAGGGCGACCGCCACGGGCAGCGGGTTGCGGTACGTCACCGCGCCGCATGCGGGGCAGGTGCGCGGCCCGCCGGAGGGCTGGTCTTCGAAGGGGGCTCCACAGCTGGAACAGTGGCTGTTCGGAAGGGAGTTGGTGTGGTGTGGGGATGCGGACACGCCGCGGACTGTATCCGATCGCCGACGCGCCGGTCTTTCGCGGGTGCCCGGGGTCCTGGTAGACGCAGGGGGCATGACAGGACTTCTCCCCTCCCCGCGGAATTTCTCCGCCCTGCGGAGCCTCCCCGCCCTGCGGAACCTCGCCGTCTGTGCCGCCGCTCTGCTGGCCGTGGCCTCCGCCCCCTCCCCCGCGCACGCGAAGCCCGAGCCGAAGGCTCCCGAGGAGTTCGTCGCGCTGCGCGACGTGGACCCGACGATCATCCAGGAAATGCGCTACTTCACGCCGCACAACTTCGTGGGTGAGCCCGTCGACGGCTACCGGAAGCCGATGTGCATCCTGACGGAGCCGACCGCGAAGGCGTTGCACAAGGCGCAGCGTGCCCTCCTTCGCAAGGGCTACTCCCTGAAGGTGTACGACTGCTACCGGCCGCAGCGGGCCGTCGACCACTTCGTACGCTGGGCCAAGGACCTCGACGACGAGCGCATGAAGGCGGAGTTCTATCCGCATGTCGACAAGTCGCGGCTGTTCGCGGACGGGTACATCGCGGAGAAGTCCGGGCACAGCAGGGGTTCGACAGTGGATCTGACCGTGGTGCGGCTGCCGGCGGTGCCGACCCGCCCGTACATTCCCGGCGAGCGGCTCACGCCCTGTTTCGGACCGCGGAGCGAGCGCTTCCCGGACAACTCCGTGGACATGGGGACGGGCTACGACTGCTTCGACACGCTCTCGCACACGGACGATCCCCGGATCGCCGGAAAGCAGCGCGCCAACCGCGATCTGCTGCGGAACGTGCTCTCCAGGGAGGGCTTCGCCAACCTTCCCGAGGAGTGGTGGCACTTCACCCACAAGCCGGAGTTGTTCCCCGACACCTACTTCGACTTTCCCGTCGCGCGGAGCTCGCTGCGGGGGAAGTGAGGGCAGCGGTACGGGCAGCTACGGGGAGGGCGTCCGGGGCCACCCCCGTCGGTCCCGGACACCCTCCCCCGGTACTCGGACGCAAGAGAGGGCTGTCCGGTTCACTGCGCCTCGGTCTTCGTACCCCCTAACGGAATACGGTTGCCCGTGGCACACTCCTGACGTTCCGTCAGATCAGCTGCCTGGAGGAGCCTTGTCGCGTACGCACACACCCGTGGTGGCCCACTGGTTCACCGGGGAGGGTGACGACTTCCGCCTCCTGGGCACACGCTGCTCGGCGTGCGCCTGCGTCTTCTTCCCCCGCGAGGACGGGTTCTGCCGCAATCCCGGCTGCGGGGGCGGGGAGCTGACCGAGGTGCCGCTGTCGCGGCGCGGGCGCGTCTGGTCGTACACCGACGGCCGCTACCGGCCACCGGCGCCCTATGTCTCCGACCCGGAACTTCCGTGGCTGCCCTACACGTTGATCGCGGTGGAGCTGGCGGCGGAGCGCATGGTGGTGCTCGGGCAGTCGGTTCCCGGGGTCTCCGTCGGGGACCTCGAGGTCGGCATGGAGGTGGAGGCCGTGCCGGGCGTGCTGAACGAGGACGACGAGACGACCTGGACGACATGGCACTGGCGGCCCGTGGGGGTGGGCGCATGACCGGCGAGGTGGCGGTGCTTGGCGCAGGCATGCACCCCTGGGGCAAATGGGGGCGCTCGTTCGTCGAGTACGGAGTGAAGGCCGCGCGAGCGGCGCTCGCGGACGCCGGGATCGAGTGGCGGGACGTGGGCTCGGTCGTCGGCGCGGACACCGTGCGCGGCGGCTATCCCGGGTACGTGGCCGGGGCGACCTTCGCCAAAGCGCTCGGCTGGCAGGGCGCACGCGTCGCAAGCGTGTACGCGGCGTGCGCGTCCGGCGCCCAGGCCATCAACACGGCGCGTACACAGATCCTCGCGGGCATGGCCGACGTGGTCCTGGTGGTCGGGGCGGACGCGGCCCCCAAGGGGTTCTTCCGGCCCGCCGGAGGGGACCGGGCCGACGACCCCGACTGGCTGCGCTTCCGGGTCCTCGGGGCGACCAACCCCGCCTACTTCGGGCTTTACGCCCGCCGCCGGATGGCCGTGCACGGGGACACTCTGGAGGACTTCGCCCAGGTCAAGGTGAAGAACGCGGCAGCGGGCGCGCTCAATGCGAACGCGCGCTACCGCAAGACCGTCACCGCCGACGAGGTCGCCGCCTCTGCCGTCGTGGCCGACCCGCTGCGGCTGCTCGACATCTGCGCCACCTCGGACGGTGCCGCCGCCCTGGTGCTCACCGGCATGGAGTTCGCGCGGCGGCACGGAGTGACCGATCCGGTGCGGATCCGCGCGGTGTCCACGGTCTCCCCGACGTATCCGACCACGGTGCTCGACCTGCCGGACATCGCCACCGACTCGGCGGCGGTCGTGCACCCGGCCGACGGCACGTTCCGGGCGTCCATCGCGCGGGCGGCGTACGACGAAGCGGGCATCGGCCCCGAGGACATATCGCTGGCCGAGGTCTACGACCTGTCGACCGCCCTGGAACTGCAGTGGTACGAGGACCTGGGGCTGTGCGGCGAGGGCGAGGGGGCCAAGCTGCTCCGGGACGGGGCGACGGCGCCGGGCGGGCGCGTGCCCGTGAACACCAGCGGGGGCCTCGCGTCCTTCGGTGAGGCCGTGCCCGCCCAGGCCATCGCCCAAGTCTGCGAGATCACCTGGCAGTTGAGAGGTGCCGCAGGGGCGCGGCAGGTCGAAGGGGCACGGGTGGGGATCACCGCGAACCAAGGCCTGTTCGGCCATGGTTCCGCGGTCGTAGCGGTGCGCTGACACCCGGCGGCGGGGCCTGCCGGGCCCCGGTCAACCGTTGCCGTCCGCGACCTTGACGCTCCATCACCATCGGTGAACACTTCCGGGTGTCAGTCGGCGTCGCCACTCCTCGGCCCCCGGCGCCCAGAGCCTCTGTGCGCGCGAAGGGCCTGTGCGAAGGGCCTGGTCAACAGGCCATCCCCCATGGGCGGTACGACTGTGACGGCACGCTCGCCATGGACGCCGGGCGGGGCGCGGGAGACTCCCTGCCTCCGGCTGCAACAGCCGGGCGTATCCAGGCAGTAGTCGTGGGAAACGCACCCTGCACGGAGGACCGGGGCGCACCGCCCCGGGCGAGGGCCTAGGAGCCGCCATGTACTCGAACGGGGACGTCTTCGTCGGTGAGATCATCGGCACCGCGATTCTGATTCTTTTCGGCGCCGGCGTATGCGCCGCCGTCACGCTCAGCCATTCGAAGGCGAAGGCCTCCGGGTGGGTCGTCATCTCCTTCGGATGGGGCTTCGGCGTGCTCGCCGGCGCCTATACCGCGGGGCCGCTCTCCGGTGGCCACCTCAACCCCGCCGTCACGCTCGGCATCGCGATCGACACCGGCGACTGGGACCAGGTCTGGGTCTATCTGCTCGGGCAGATGGTCGGCGCGATGCTCGGCGCCGTCCTCGCGTACCTCGTCTACTTCGCGCAGTTCCAGGCCAACGTCTCGCGCGGGGCGAAGGGCGACTCGGAGGGCGTGCACCAGCCGACGCCGACGCTCGGCATCTTCTCCACCATCCCCGAGATCCGGAACCCGGTCGCCAACATGATCACCGAGGTCATCGCGACCGTCGCGCTGGTGCTGCCGATCCTCGCCTTCGGTCTGACCAAGGGGCTCGGCGAGTCCGGCACACAGACGCTCATCGTGGCCTTCCTCGTCGTCGGCATCGGTCTCTCGCTCGGTGGCCCCACGGGCTACGCCATCAACCCGGCGCGCGACCTCGGTCCGCGCATCGTGCACACGTTCCTGCCGATCCCGAACAAGGGCACGTCCGACTGGAGTTACTCCTGGATTCCGGTGGCCGGACCACTGATCGGCGGAGCCCTCGCGGGCCTCATCTACAACGTCGCCTTCTGAGTCCTCTCGTCAAGGGGTAGCCATGCCGGACAGCTCCGAGAAATTCGTCGCCGCCATCGACCAGGGCACCACCTCGAGCCGTTGCATCATCTTCGACCAGGACGGCGCCATCGTCGCCGTGGACCAGCGTGAGCACCGCCAGATCTTCCCCAAGCCGGGCTGGGTGGAGCACGACGCCACCGAGATCTGGTCCAAGGTGCAGGCGGTGGTCGCGGGGGCGATCGCCAAGGCCGGGCTCCGCGCCGACCAGGTGAGCGCCCTCGGCATCACCAACCAGCGCGAGACCACGGTGCTGTGGGACCGCGCCACCGGCAAGCCCGTGCACAACGCGATCGTCTGGCAGGACACCCGCACGTCCGGGCTCTGCAACGAGCTGGGCGGCGCGGACGGCCAGGACCGCTTCCGGGAGCGGACGGGACTGCCCCTCGCGAGTTACTTCTCCGGGCCCAAGGCCGCCTGGCTGCTCGACAACGTGCCGGGGCTCAGGGCCCGCGCCGAGCGCGGCGAGATCGCCTTCGGCACCATCGACTCCTGGCTGATCTGGAACCTCACGGGCGGCACCGACGGCGGCAAGCACGTCACCGACGTCACCAACGCGGGCCGCACCATGCTGATGAACCTCCAGACGCTCCAGTGGGACTCCTCGATCCTCTCGGCGATGAACGTCCCCGAGGCGATCCTGCCGGAGATCAGGTCGTCGGCCGAGGTGTACGGGACAGCCGTGGGCCAGCTCTCCGGAGTGCCCGTCGCCTCCGCCCTCGGCGACCAGCAGGCCGCCGTCTTCGGACAGGCCTGCTACGACACGGGGACGGCTAAGAACACCTACGGGACGGGCAGCTTCCTGCTGCTCAACACCGGCAACCGGCCTGTCGCGTCGAAGAACGGGCTGCTCACGACGATGGGGTACAAGATCGGCTCCGAGGCGCCCGTGTACTGCCTGGAGGGGTCCATCGCGATCACGGGCGCCCTCGTGCAGTGGTTCCGCGACCAGCTGGGCATCATCCGCTCGGCCGACGAGATCGAACCGCTCGCGGCGAGCGTGGAGGACAACGGAGGGGCGTACATCGTGCCGGCCTTCTCCGGCCTCTACGCCCCGTACTGGCGCTCCGACGCACGCGGCGTCGTCACCGGCCTGACCCGGTACGTCACCAAGGCGCACCTCGCGCGTGCGGTCCTGGAGGCGACCAGCTGGCAGACCCGCGAGGTCGTGGACGCCATGTACCAGGACTCCGGCGTGCGGATCACCACCCTCAAGGTGGACGGCGGCATGACCAAGAACAACCTGCTGATGCAGCACCAGGCGGACGTCCTCGGGGTGCCGGTGATCCGGCCCAAGGTCTCCGAGACGACGTGTCTGGGCGCGGCGTACGCGGCGGGCCTCGCGACCGGCGTGTGGAACGACCTCGACGAGCTCAAGACGCACTGGCAGCAGGACGTGGAGTGGACACCGCGGATGGACGCCGATGCGCGGGACCGCGAGTTCCACAACTGGCACAAGGCCGTGGAGCGGAGCTTCGGCTGGCTGGAGGACGGCGCGGGCTGACACCGGCCGGGCCCAACGGAACTGCGGCCCGTACCCCGGTCGGCGGGGGTACGGGCCGTAGCTGTCGCCGCGGGAACTGTCGCCGCGGGCTGCCCGCGTACTACGTAGTGGCGGGTTCCCGGGCCGCGGCGGCCAGCGCCATCGCGTGTTCGACGACGTCGATGAGGACCTCTTTGACCGTCTCGCGGTCGCGTGCGTCGCACAGCACGACGGGCACTTCGGCGTCGAGGTCGAGCGCCTGGCGCACGGTGTCCGCGGGGTAGCGGGAGGCGCCCTCGAAGCAGTTGACGCCGACGACGAAGGGTATGGAGCGCCGCTCGAAGTAGTCGACTGCGGCGAAGCAGTCCTCCAGGCGGCGGGTGTCCGCGAGGACCACGGCGCCCAGCGCGCCGGTGGCCAGCTCGTCCCAGAGGAACCAGAAGCGGTCCTGCCCCGGCGTGCCGAAGAGGTAGAGGACCAGGTCCTCGCGCAGCGTGATGCGGCCGAAGTCCATGGCCACCGTGGTGGTGTGCTTGCCGGCGACACCGCTCGTGTCGTCGACGGGGCGGCCGGCCTCGCTGAGGGTCTCCTCCGTGCGCAGCGGCTTGATCTCGCTGACCGCGCCGACCAGCGTCGTCTTGCCGACGCCGAAGCCGCCCGCCACGAGGATCTTCAGCGTGACAGGCTCGACGGGGGCCTTGCCGCGCTCAGAACGCCTGAAGATCATCGCTCACTTCTCCTGGATCAGTGGTGTCGCGCGGGGCCGGTCCGTATCCGCCGCCGCCGGGGGTTTCGATCACGAGTACGTCGCCGGGGCCCAGGTCGGCACAGTCGCTGCCGGCGAGCTCCTCGACGGTGCCGTCAGCGCGTTCCACGCGGTTGGCGCCGAGCGCTCCGGGGGCGCCGCCCGCCATGCCGTACGGCGCGACCCTGCGGTGCTGCGACAGGGTGGAGACCGTCATCGGCTCGCGGAAGCGGATGCGGCGCACGGCGCCGTCCCCGCCGCGCTGTCTTCCGCTGCCGCCGCTGCCCTCGCGTACGGCGAACTCCTCGAGGAGGACGGGCAGCCGCCACTCCAGGACTTCGGGGTCGGTGAGCCGTGAGTTGGTCATGTGGGTCTGGACGACGGGTGCACCGTCGAAGCCGTCGCCCGCGCCGGAGCCGGAGGCCACCGTCTCGTAGTACTGGTGGTGGTCGTTGCCGAAGGTGACGTTGTTCATCGTGCCGGAGCCCTCGGCCTGGACGCCCAGGGCGGCGTAGAGCGCGCCGGTGATGGCCTGTGAGGTCTCCACGTTTCCGGCGACGACGGCCGCGGGCGGCTCGGGCGAGAGCAGCGAGCCGGGCGGCACGATGATGCGCAGGGGGCGCAGGCAGCCGTCGTTGAGGGGGATGTCGTCGGCGACGAGGGTGCGGAAGACGTACAGGACGGCGGCGTTGACCACCGCGAAGGGGGCGTTGAAGTTCGTGGCGAGCTGTGGTGACGTACCGCTGAAGTCGATGGTGGCCGAGCGTTCCTCGCGGTCCACGGTGACGCGGACGTGGATCGTGGCACCCGAGTCGGTCGGATAGGCGAACTCGCCCTCTTCGAGGACGTCGATGACGCGTCGTACGGATTCCTCGGCGTTGTCCTGGACGTGCCGCATGTAGGCCTGGACCACGTCGAGGCCGAAGTCGTCGATCATGCGGGTGACTTCGTCGACGCCCTTGCGGTTGGCGGCGATCTGGGCGCGCAGGTCGGCGAGGTTGGTGTCCGGGTTGCGCGAGGGGTAGGGGGCGTCAGTGAGCAGGGCGCGGGTCTCGGTCTCGCGGAAACGGCCCTCTTCTACAAGAAGCCAGTTGTCGAAGAGGATGCCCTCCTCCTCGATGGTGCGGCTGTCGGCGGGCATGGAGCCGGGCGCGATGCCGCCGATCTCGGCGTGGTGGCCGCGCGAGGCGACGTGGAAGAGGATGCGCTCCCCCGAAGTGCCGTGCTCCCCCGGCCTGTCGAACACCGGCGTGATGACCGTGACGTCGGGCAGGTGGGTGCCGCCGTGGTACGGGTCGTTGACGGCGTAGGTGTCCCCGGGGCGCATGGCGCTGCCGCGGCGCTCGATGACCTCCTTCACGCTGGTGCCCATCGAGCCCAGGTGGACGGGGATGTGCGGGGCGTTGGCGACGAGGTTGCCCTCGGGGTCGAAGAGCGCGCAGGAGAAGTCGAGGCGCTCCTTGATGTTCACCGACTGGGAGGTGGACTCCAGGCGGGCGCCCATCTGTTCGGCGATGGACATGAAGAGGTTGTTGAAGACTTCGAGCAGGACGGGGTCCGCGGCGGTGCTCGCGGTGGAACTCTCCGGCTCCGCGACGCGTTCCATGACCAGATGTCCGGCGTCCGTGGTGGCTGCCCGCCAGCCATCGTCCACGACGGTCGTGGAGCCGGCCTCGACGATGACCGCCGGTCCGGTGACCGTGTCGCCGGGCGGCAGTTCCGTACGGCGGTGCAGGGGTACGTCGCGCCAGGCACCGCCGGTGTGCAGGCGGACCTGGAGCGGGGTGCCGCGGGCCACCGTGCCCGCGAGGGCCGAGAGGTCGGGTGGTTCGGTGACGCCGGTGGCCTCCACGGAGAGGGCTTCGACGACGACGGGCCGGTCGAGGGCGAAGGAGTAGGTGGCGCGGTGGCGGTCCTCGAAGTCCCGGGTCATGGCGTCCGGGTCGGTGAGTTCCACGGTCAGGGCGGTGTCCGTGCCGTCGTAGCGGAGTTGGGCGCGGCGGGTGACGCGGATGCGGCCGGGCGGCACGTCCTCGGCGAGGAGTTCGTCGCGGGCGGCGCTCTCCAGGGCGTCGGCGGTCTTCAGGACGTGCGGCATCGACGACGCCGCGAGAGGTGTCTCCACGGACTGTTCGCGCATGGCCGTGGTGTCGGCGAGTCCGATGCCGAGGGCGGAGAGCACCCCGGCCATCGGTGGTACGAGGACGGTGCGGATGCCGAGCGAGTCGGCGACCATGCAGGCGTGCTGGCCGCCCGCGCCGCCGAACGTGGTGAGGGCGTAGCGCGTGACGTCGTGGCCCTTCTGGACCGAGATGCGCTTGACGGCGCCCGCGATGTTCGCCACCGCGATCCGCAGATAGCCCTCAGCGACCTGTTCGGGGGTGCGGTCGTCGCCCGTCGCCGCGCGGATCTCGTCGGCCAGGGCCGTGAAGCGGTCCCGGACGAGCTCACCGTCGAGCGGCTGGTCCCCGTCGGGGCCGAACACCCGGGGGAAGTGGTCGGGTTGTACCCGGCCCAGGGCGACGTTGGCGTCGGTGACGGTGAGGGGCCCGCCGCCGCGGTAGCTCGCCGGGCCGGGGGTCGCGCCCGCCGAGTCGGGGCCCACGCGGTAGCGGCTGCCGTCGAAGTGGAGCACGGATCCGCCGCCCGCGGCGACGGTGTGGATGTCGAGCATCGGGGCACGCAGCCGGACCCCGGCGATCTGCGTGGTGAAGACCCGCTCGTAGGCGCCCGCGTAGTGCGACACGTCCGTCGACGTGCCGCCCATGTCGAAGCCGATGACGCGGTCGAAACCGGCCAGGTGGGACATGCGGGCCATGCCCACGATGCCGCCCGCGGGGCCGGAGAGGACCGCGTCCTTGCCGCGGAACTGGCCGGCCTCGGCGAGTCCGCCGTTCGACTGCATGAACATCAGCCGCACGCCGTCCAGTTCGTCGGCGACGTGCTGGACGTAGCGGTGCAGGACCGGCGACAGATAGGCGTCGGCGACCGCGGTGTCCCCGCGCGGGACGAGCTTCATGAGCGGGCTGACCTCGCTGGAGAGCGAGACCTGCGGGAAGCCGGTACGGGCGGCGAGTTCGCCGACGGCCTGTTCGTGGGCGGGGTACAGGTGGCTGTGCACGCAGACCACCGCCACGGAGCGGATGCCGTCGTCGTACGCCTCCCGCAGCGGTCCCGCCAGGCCCTCCAGATCGGGTGCGCGCAGGACGTCGCCTTCGGCGGTGACCCGCTCGTCGACCTCGATGACCCGGTCGTAGAGGAGTTCGGGGAGGAGGATCTCGCGGGCGAAGATCTGCGGGCGGTTCTGGTAGGCGATGCGCAGGGCGTCGCGGAAGCCCCGGGTGATGATCAGGGCCGTGGGTTCGCCCTTGCGTTCCAGGAGGGCGTTGGTGGCGACGGTGGTGCCCATGCGGACGGCGTCGAGGTCCGCCGGGCCGTCGGCCCCGGCGCCGTCGAGCAGTTCGCGGATGCCCGCGACCGCCGCGTCCCGATAGCGCGCGGGGTTGTCGGAGAGGAGCTTGTGCGTGCTCAGGCCGCCGTCCGGGCGGCGCGCGACGATATCGGTGAAGGTGCCGCCCCTGTCGACCCAGAACTGCCAGCCAGTCACGTTCTCACTCCCGCTTCCGCGCTGCTCAGAGCGCCCGGAGGCCGCTGATCACGTCGCGCAGAATACTCTCGTCCGGCAGCTCGGCGGGGGGCACGGGGCGGGTCACGTGCACCAGTTCGTCCTCGACGAGGTCGCCGATGAGGACGCGGACCACACCGATGGGCAGATCGAGCTCGGCCGCCAGCTCGGCGACCGACTGGGGCGTGTCGCGGCAGAGCTCGACGATGTCGACGTGCTCCGGAGACAGCGTCTGGTCGGCCTCCGGGACTCCGGACGCCACCCATCCCTCGGTGATGACGACCGCGATCAGGTCGAGCCGGTGCTGCCCGGTGCTCGTGGTGCGGCCGCGTGTCATCGCGTACGGCCGCACCACGGGTCCCGCGTCGTCGTCGAACCAGCGGGCCGTCTCCTGCGCGCCCGCTAATTTCCGCTTGGCCTCTGTCGTTCTCTGCGTCCCTCGACCGTCGTCAGTCATGACCTCCCACTACCCCCCGGCGGGCAGATCCGTGCGCGGAGCCGTCCCCAGATGCACGCCCACCCGCTTGACCAGCAACGTCATTTCGTACGCCACCAGGCCGACGTCGGAGTCCGCGTCCGCGAGGACCGCGAGACAGCTGCCGTCGCCCGCGGCCGTGACGAAGAGGAACGCGTCGTCGAGCTCGACCACGGTCTGGCGGACCCTGCCCGCCTCGAAGTGCCGCCCGACTCCCTTGGCGAGGCTGTGGAACCCGGAGGCGACGGCCGCGAGGTGCTCGCTGTCCTCCCTGGTCAGGTTCTTCGACAGGCCGGTCGGCAGGCCGTCGCCGGAGAGCACGAGTGCCTTGCGGATGCTGGCGACGCGCTGGACCAGATCATCGAGGAGCCAGTTCAGCTCTCCCCGCCCCCCGGTTGTCGTGGTGCGTGCGTCGGCATTCGGTGCGGTCATCGACCGTCCCCCTCGGATGTCGTTCCTGGTGCTGTGCCGTTCGTGGCATCGTCGTCCGCGGCGTTCTCGTCGCGGCCGCGCTGCCAGCCCCGCTGGAGCGAGGCCATGCGGCTGCGGACCTCTTCCGCGTCACGCTCCTCCGGCCGGGTCTCGGCAGGTTTGGGGCTGCGGTCGGGTCCGGCCTTCAACTGCGGGGCGAGACTGGCCTGCCGGACTCGGCGGGGCAGTCCGCCCGGAGCGGTCGTGGGGGTGCTCCGGTCCTGCGGCGCGGCGCGGTGGCCGCGGCGAGGGGGCTCGGGCGGTGCGTCGGCGGCGGCAGTGACGTCCCGGTGCGGCGGGGACAGATCGGGCCAGGCCGGCTGTCGCGGGCGCTCAGGGAGCTCGTCCTCGGCGGCCGGGGCCAGGGGCCTGTCCGCGGGGAACCTGCCGTCCTGGGGCCTGGCGTGCGTCACCGGACGGCCGTTCGAGCGGACCAGCTTCGGGGTCCTGCGGCGCGGCAGCGGCACGGGGCCGCCGTGTGCCTCGTCGTCGGGGTCGTCGTCCAGGTGGGCGGGGCCGCCGTCAAGGCGGGTCGGCTCCGCGCGGCCCGCCTCGTGGTCGTCGCGGGCCTGCTGGTGCTGCTCGCCCGGCGTGCCCGCCACCCGGCGGCGCGGGCGGAAGAGACCGCCGCGCTCGCTGTCCTCGTCGTCGAGGGCGCCGGGGAAGCGGTCCAGGTCGGCGAGGCTGACGGGCGCCTCCAGTTCGACGGGACCGTCGAGTACGGAGGCGGGCAGCCCCGGGAGCTGCACGGGCACCTGGGCGAGGGCCGCCGTGCGGTCGGCCACCTTGTCGGGGCCCGCCACGGCGCCCTTGCTCTGCGGGCGGTCGAGCCGGTAGCCACCGGTGTCGGGCACGTCGTCGGTGAGCAGGGACTCGGGGATGAAGACGACGGCTGTCGTACCACCGTACGGAGAGGGCTGCAGCGAGACGCGGACGCGCTGGCGCTGCGCGAGCCTGCTGACCACGAACAGGCCGAGCCGGTCGGTGTCCGACAGTTCGAACTCGGGGGTCTCCGCGAGCCGCAGGTTGGCGTCCAGGAGTGCGTCGGGCGTCATGCCGAGGCCCCGGTCGTGGATCTCCAGGGTGAAGCCGTTGGCGACGTGCTCGCCGAGGACCTGCACCCCGGTGTGCGGGGGTGAGAACACCGTGGCGTTCTCCAGGAGCTCGGCCAGCAGGTGCGTGAGGTCGGCGACCGCGGGGCCGGTGACCGCGATGCGGGGCAGCCTGCGCACCTCGATGCGTTCGTAGTCCTCGACCTCGGCGACGGCGGCGCGGACGACGTCCATGAGCTGGACGGGCTTGCGCCACTGCCGCGAGGGGGCGGCTCCGGAGAGGATCACCAGGCCTTCGGCGTGCCGCCGCATGCGGGTGGTCAGGTGGTCGAGGCGGAAGAGGTCGGCGAGTTCGTCGGTGTCCTCGGTCCTGCGCTCCATGGTGTCCAGGAGGGTCAGCTGCTTGTGCAGCAGGACCTGGCTGCGGCGGGCGAGGTTGACGAAGACCTCCGAGACACCGCGGCGCAGGTCCGCCTGTTTGACGGTGGCCTCGACGGCGGCGCGCTGCAAGGTGTTCAGCGCCTGCCCGACCTGCCCGATCTCGTCCTTGCCGTACGTCAGCCGGGGCGCCTCGGTCTCCACGTCGACCTGCTCGCCGGCCGCCAGTCGGCGCAGCACGCCCGGCAGCCGGACGCCGGACGCCTCGTGGGCCTCCAGACGCAGGCGGCGCAGGTCGCGGATGAGGCTGCGTCCGATGCGTACGGAGAGGAAGAGCGAGACAAGGAGCGCGAGCAGACCGAGCACACCGGCCGCGATGACGCGCACGATCACGCCGACGGCCGCTGGTTCGACACGGTCCTGGAAGCGGTCGGTCGCCTCGATGTTCCGTTCGGAGAGCTGCTTGAGGACCCGGCCCGCCGTCTCGTCCCAGTGGCTGGAGGTCACCACATCCGGAGCCCGGGTGCCGGACTCGATGACATTGTTCTCGGCCTTGTTCAGCTGCTGGGCCTCGGCGCCGTTCCAGTAGCGCTCGTAGCGCCCGCGGTCCTCCTCGGAGAGCTGCGCGAAGTTGACCTCGAAGAGGAGGGTGCGCTGCGCGCGGAGCTCGGTGACCTGCCGGATCTCGGCCTTGGTAATCCGGCCCGCGACGAGCGCCGATCCGATCACCGCGTCCTCGCGGGAGAGCAGTTCACGCGCGCGGGTCGCGCCGACGAGCGCGCGCCCCTGCTGGTCGTACTCCATGTCGTCGAGACCGGAGTAGCCGTTGAGCGTGCTGAGCAGGTCGAAGTACGGATCGATCAGCTTGGTGTACATGTTCAGGGCGCCGGCCCTGGTGATCGTGCCCTCGGCGACGCTCCTGCGCAGCGGCTGGATGCCGTCGAAGGCCTCGACGAGCTCGTCGAGGCGTTTGCGCGAGTCTCCGCCGACAGCGTCGCGGACGTCCGGATCCTCGGCGTTGGCCCGGATCTTGGTGATCATCCTGTCGGTCGCGAGACGGCTGCGGCGCAACCCGGACAGGGCGTCCGAGGCCCGCGGGTCGGCGAGATAGACGAGAGTCTGGCGGCGCTCCTGCTGGATGACGCGCGCTGTGTCCTCTACCGGGAAGGCGAGCTTGTCGACCACGTTCACCGTGTCGATCAGGCTCAGTGCCTGGCGCCCCGTGATGACGGTGGCGAACCCCCAGATAGCGGTCAGGGAGAGCAGCGGCACGAGCAGCAGCGCCACGATCTTCCGGCGGATGGACTTCCCGCGAAAGCGCATGGCCTCCCCCTGATCGGCCCCCTGCGGCCGTTGCACGGGCCAGGGGCACACATGTGCGTCAACAAACGGCGCGAGCCTACTACTGACTCACGGGCAACTCGAAGGCGCATCCGAACGCTTTTCAGCCGTGACGTGAAAGAGGCGTCCCCAGTTGTCCCTCCATTACGGGAGATTGCGCCCCAGCATGTGGCACCTGTCGCCCGACTCCATCCGCCTTTCCACGCAGGCCAGTTGGCCGGATTTCTTCGCTCCGTGGAAGCGGAGCGGGAATCTTTCGGATCTCTCGTTCGTCCAAGAGGAAGAGAGTCGCGGCTTCAGGGGCACATCGGCGGACAGCCGACATATAGCGCAGTAAAACGGGCAGCCACTGGTGAGTTGGGTCCGGTGGACGGCCAGAGGATGTGTCCCGAGCGTGTTCCATGAACGGCCGCGAAGCAGTGGGGGGAGTGACGAGATGATGAGCACGGTGGAGCGCCACAGGGCGTCGGGGAGCGGGGCCGCGGTCGGCGGCAGGGATGAGGCGGCGGCGCGGAGTCCGGGGCCACGGAGTCCGGCTGCGCAGAACCCGGTTCAGCGGAATCCGGCTCAGCAGGATCCCGTACGGCGGCGCCCGGTTCCCCGGTGGGCGATTCCGGAGCATCCGGAACCGCCAGAGCAGGAGCACGAGCAGGGGCAGGAGTTCGAACAGGCAGTGCAGCGACCGCCGTTGTGGGTCGAGGAGCCCGCCCGTAGGAGGCGGCTGCCCGATCCGGTACGGACAGCCGCGGTGCGGGCCGTGATCATAGTGGCGGTCACCCTCGTACAGGCGATGATCGCCGTCCTGGCCGCCCTCGCCGGGTCCTGGCTTTCCTTCCCCATGGTTCTGAGCAGCGTGGCCAGCACGGTCGTGGCGACCTGGGGCGTGCTCGACGTATGGGTGACCCGTCAGGTGTGGAACCAGCGGCACGGCGTGGTGTCCGTGCCGAGCAGCACGGCGCGGCGGCTGCGGCGCGAGCGGCGCCGGGCTCGCCGTCAGTCCGGAGCCGCGGCGCGCGGCAAGGAGCGCATACAAGGACGCGGCGGGTCGGGGCAGTTGTCGCACCCCTGAGGGGATGACGGGGTCTTCGGCTGCCGAAGGGGGCGGCGGGGTCTTCGACCGCCCTCAGACCCCCGCGGGCTCCGTCACGCGTCCCGTCGGCTCCGGCAGCCGGGCGGCAGCGAGTTCCCTTCGTATCTTCATGAAGGGCCGGGCCCGGTCGACCGCGAGGGCCGCCGTGATCCGGCCGCCGCGCTCGTACACGGCGAGGAAGCCACCCTCCTCCAGGACGTCAGGCGAGCCCTCGACGACGCGTACGGTGTCGCCTTCGCCGCGCCGCCCCGCGAACTGCACGCGCGAGCCGTGCTGGTCCGACCAGAAGTACGGCAGGGGGCGCACCGACTCCACCGTGCGTCCGGCGAGCAGGTTCGCCACGGCGACACGGGGCTGCTCCGTGGCGCTCGTCCAGTGTTCGGCGCGGGTCCCGCCCACCCGGGCCACGTCCCCCACCGCGACGACCTGCGGCAGCGTGGTGACACAGCCGTCGTCGCACAGGACACCGGCGTCCACGGCGAGCGGCGAGCCCGCGAGCCAGCCGGTGTCGGGTGCCGCCCCGATGCCGACGACGACCACATCGGCGGGCAGCAGCCGGCCGTCGGACAGCTCCACGGCGGTGACGGCGCTTCCGGTGCCTCCGGTGTCTCCGGTGCCTCCGTTGCTTCCCGTGCTTCGCAGTCCCGTCACGCCCACACCCGAAAGGAGCCGTACACCGCCGCGGGCGTGGAGCCGCGCGCACACCGATGCCATCTCCGGCCCGAGTTGGGCCGCGAGCGGCAGCGGCGCGGCTTCGACGACCGTGACCTCGTGGCCGAGGACCACGCACGAGGACGCCGTCTCGGCCCCGATGAAGCCGCCGCCGATCACCACGACGCGCCGCGGTCCACGGGTCAGCTCCGCCCGCAGGGCACGGGCGTCGTCCAGGGTGCGCAGAGTGTGGACACCCGCGAGCGGGGGCCCGGGGAGTCGGCGCGCGCGGGCGCCGGTGGCGATGACGACCCCGTCGCCCGCCAGGGTGCGGCCGTCGTCCAGGACGACCGTGCGGCCGGGCGCGTCGAGGGCGCGCGCACGGGTGCCGAGCATCCACTCGGCGTCGAGTTCCGCCGTCTCCTCTTCGTCACAGAGGTCGAGTTGCCGCTCGTCCCCGCCGCCGGTGAGGAAGTCCTTGGACAGGGGCGGCCGGTCGTACGGGCGGTGCTGTTCCGCGCCGACGACGGTGAGGCGGCCGTCGAACCCCTGGGCGCGCAGTTCCCGCGCCGCGTACAGTCCGGCGAGCGAGGCGCCCACCACGATGACGGTCCTCATGCCGCGGATCCCTTCTCGGCGGCTCCCGCGCCGGTGACGCGGCCGAGGTCGGTGGCGAGGTCGGTGGCGAGGCGGACCTGGACGATGCCGTCCTCGACGTACACCTGGTGGGTGCGTACGGGACGGCGCGCGGGCAGGCAGGTGGGCCTGCCGGTCCGAAGATCGAATGACGCTGCGTGCAGCGGGCATTCGACCAGGCAGCCCTCAAGCCACCCCTCCGACAGGGAGGCGTTCTGGTGGCTGCACGTGTCGTCGATGGCGAAGAGCTCGCCGTCGGCGTTGAACACCGCGACGGGCGGCGTGGTGTCGAGGCGGACGGACTCGCCCGCGGGGAGGTCTTCAAGGCGGCATACGGGGATCATGGGCCCCCCTCTGGTGTCATTCGGCCCGGTCCCGGCCCCTCTGGGGGCCAAGACCCTTCGGTAACATGATGTTTCGCATGGCGCACGAGGGAGCGCTATGCGCAACAGAATCCGGGTGGGGTGCCCATCGCGTCAAGGGCTTCCCGAAGACGCGGCTTCAACAGGCCGCCAGGTGGTGAGAGTTCAGATATGACGGGCGAGCGGAAACAGGCTGATCAGGACAGGGCGCCGGGCGGGAAACCGCAGGAGAGGCAGCCGAAGGGGGCGGCCGGATCCGTCCAGTCCGTGGACCGCGCGGTGAGCGTTCTGGAGATCCTCGCGCGGCACGGGGAGGCCGGAGTCACCGAGATCGCCGACGAGTTGGGCGTCCACAAGTCGACGGCCTTCCGGCTCCTCGGGGTGCTGGAGAACCGCGGCCTGGTCGGTCAGGCGAAGGACCGCGGGAAGTACTTCCTCGGTGCGGGTGTACTCCGCCTCGCGGGGGCGGCGGCAGTGCGCATGGACATCTCCCAGGAGGGCGGCCCGGTCTGCCGTGAACTCGCGGACGAGCTGGGCGAGACGGTCAACATCGCGGTCCTTGACGACGACGCCGCGGTCAACATCATGCAGGCCCGCGGACCCGCCTCGGTGACCGCGCAGAACTGGCTGGGCCGGCGCACCCCGCTGCACGCGACGTCCAGCGGAAAGGTGCTGCTCGCGCACCTTCCGACGACGCTGCGCGAGGGCCTGATGGCCCGCACACTGCCGCGCCTGACCGACCGCACGGTGACCGGCACGGCGGCGCTGCGCGCCGACCTCGAGACAGTGGTCGAGCAGGGTTTCGCCGTCGCCGTCGAGGAGTTGGAGGTGGGCCTCGCCGCCGTGGCCGCGCCGGTGCGCGCGCACGACGGCAAGGTGATCGGGGCGCTCAGCGCGTCGGGGCCGGTCTACCGGGTGACCGAGGAGCGGCTCACCGAGCTCGCCAAGCGCACCGTCGCGGCGGCCGTCGAGCTCTCCCGCCGGATGGGATACGGCTTCTGAGGGCGCACGGCCTTTGAGGGGGCGCGGCTTATGAGAATCGGCTCGCCGCCGCAGCGTACGGACGTCTGAGGGCGGGGCCGGGAAGTTCCGGCCCCGCCCTCCTGTGCGCCGCCCGCTCCCCCGGTGCTCCCACGGAATCGCGAAGGCTTGACTCCACCCTCTTGACGGCCTCTTGATGGCATTCCCAGTATGTCTCCCATAGCGCAACCGAACGTGCAGTACGCAACAACGCCGTCACGCCGTGCGCAACAGCAGAGGAGTCTGGCCGTGCCCCACGAGGTCCGTGCCGTCGTCGCCCCCAAGAAGGACGCACCCGTCGAGATGCAGACGATCGTCGTGCCAGATCCCGGCCCCGGAGAGGTACTCGTCTCCGTACAGGCCTGCGGGGTCTGCCACACGGATCTGCACTACCGGGAGGGCGCGATCAACGACGACTTCCCGTTCCTGCTCGGCCATGAAGCGGCCGGCACCGTCGAGGCGGTCGGCGCCGACGTCGACGGCCTCGTCCCCGGCGACTGCGTCGTGATCGCCTGGCGCGCGCCCTGCGGAGCCTGCCGCTCCTGTCTGCGCGGCCGCCCCTGGTACTGCTTCGACTCGCGCAACGCCGCGCGGCCCATGACGCTCCTGGACGGCACACCGCTGAGCCCCGCCCTCGGCATCGGCGCCTTCGCCGAGAAGACGCTGGTCGCCGCGGGACAGGCCGTGAAGGTCGACCCGGCGGCCCGCCCCGAGGCCGTGGCGCTGATCGGCTGCGGGGTGATGGCGGGGTACGGGGCAGCGGTGCACACCGGCGGAGTGGGCCGCGGCGACACCGTCGCCGTCATCGGCTGCGGCGGCGTCGGGAACGCCGCGATCGCCGGCGCTTCCCTGGCCGGGGCCCGCCGGGTCATCGCCGTCGACATCGACGACGCGAAGCTGGACGGGGCGACGCGCTTCGGCGCGACGCACACCGTCAACTCCCGCGGCACGGACCCCGTCGAGGCGGTCCGGGAACTGACCGGCGGGCACGGCGTCGACGTCGCGATCGACGCGGTCGGCACCCCGTCCACGTACCAACAGGCCTTCTACATGCGTGATCACGCGGGCGTACTCGTCCAGGTCGGGGTGCCCGACCCCGAGATGCGGATCGATCTGCCGCTGATCGACCTCTTCTCGCGCGGCGGCGCCCTCAAGGCGTCCTGGTACGGGGACTGTCTGCCCACCCGGGACTTCCCGATCCTCGTCGACCAGTACCTCAGCCGCCGCCTGGACCTCGGCGGATTCGTCTCCGAGACCATCACGCTCGACGGGGTGGAGGAGGCGTTCGCGAGGATGCGGCGGGGCGAAGTGCTGCGATCGGTGGTGGTCCTGTGAACCCCGACCGGGCCGGAGGGCCCCGCGTGGTCGTCATCGGCGCGGGCATCGTCGGCTGCTCGCTCGCCGACGAACTGACCGCCCGCGGCTGGACCGACGTCACCGTCCTCGACCAGGGCCCGCTGCCCGCGCCGGGCGGCTCCACCTCGCACGCGCCCGGCCTGGTCTTCCGGACGGGCCCCTCCAAAACCCTGACCGCGTTCGCCGCGTACACCGTGGAGAAGTTCAGCGCCCTTGAGGTGGGCGGCCTCCCCTGCTTCGATCCGGTCGGCGGCCTTGAGCTGGCCACCACGCCGGAGCGCTGGGCCGACCTGCACCGCAAGGCGGGCTTCGCCGCGTCCTGGGGCGTCCACGCCGAGCTCGTCGGACCCGCGCGCTGCAAGGAGCTGTGGCCGCTCGTCGACGAGAGCCGGCTGTACGGAGGGCTGTACACGCCCGAGGACGGCCTCGCCCGTGCCGTGCCCGCCTGCCGGGCGCAGTGGGAGCGGGCACGCGCGCGTGGGGCACGTTTTCTCGACCGGCACACCGTGACGGGCATCGAAAAGGAGGGCGGCCGCGTCACCGCCGTCGTCACCGACCGCGGCACGTTCCCCGCCGACCACGTCGTCTCCGCGGCCGGGTTCTGGGGGCCGGTGATCGGCCGGATGGCGGGTGTCGACATTCCCCTGCTGCCGCTCGCCCACCAGTACGTGAAGACGGCGCCCCTGCCCGAGCTCGCCGGTCCCGGCGGCCCGCGTCCGGAGGCCTCCCTGCCGATCCTCCGCCACCAGGACCGCGACCTGTACTTCCGTGAGCACCACGACCGCATCGGCATCGGCTCCTACGCCCATCGCCCGCTGCCCGTCGACCCGTTCACCGTCCCCGCGTACGACGACGCCGAGGTCATGCCGTCCTCGTACCCGTTCACCGAGGAGGACTTCGCGCCGAGCTGGGAGGACTGCCGAAAGCTCCTCCCGGCGCTGGCGGGAGCGGAGCTCGCGGAGGGCTTCAACGGCGTCTTCTCCTTCACGCCCGACGGCATGCCGGTGCTCGGCGAGTCCCGTGCGCTGCGTGGCTTCTGGCTGGCCGAGGCCGTCTGGGTCACGCACTCCGCGGGGGTCGCCAAGGCGGTCGCCGAGTGGATGGTCGACGGACGGCCCTCGCTCGACCTGCACGAGTGCGAGCTGACGCGCTTCGAGGACGCGCAGCGCTCCCCCGCGTACGTGGCCGAACGCGGGGCGCAGCAGTTCGTCGAGGTCTACGACGTCATCCACCCGCTCCAGCCGATGGACCGGCCGCGCCCCCTACGGGTCAGCCCTTTCCATGCCCGACAGGAGGATCTTGGCGCCGTCTTCCTGGAGGGCGGCGGCTGGGAGCGCCCGCACTGGTACGCGGCCAACGCGCCGCTGGCCGAGGGCGTCGAGGTGCCCGGTCGCGATGCCTGGTCGGCCCGCCACTGGTCACCCGTCGCGGCGGCCGAGGCACGCGCCACCCGCGAGCGGGTCGCCCTCTACGACATGACGCCGCTGCGCCGTCTGGAGGTCACGGGCCCCGGCTCCCTCGCCTTCCTCCAGCGCATGACCTCCAACAACCTCGCCAAGAAGCCGGGTGCCGTCACGTACACGCTGCTCCTGGACGAGGCGGGCGGCATCCGTTCCGACCTGACGGTGGCCCGGCTCGCCCCGGACCGCTTCCAGGTGGGCGCCAACTCCCCCGCCGACCTCGACTGGCTGCTCCGCCACGCCCCCGACACCGTCCACATCAGGGACATCACCTCCGGGACCTGCTGCGTCGGCGTATGGGGCCCGCTGGCCCGCGCGCTCGTCCAGCCGCTCACCCGTGACGACTTCTCGCACGAGGGGTTCGGCTACTTCCGGGCGAAGGAGACGTACATCGGGCACGTCCCGGTGACCGCCCTGCGTCTGTCGTACGTCGGTGAGCTGGGCTGGGAGCTGTACACCACCGCCGACCTGGGGCTCCGTCTCTGGGACACGCTGTGGGAGGCGGGCCGTGCGCACGGCGTGATCGCGGCGGGGCGCTCCGCCTTCAACAGCCTGCGGCTGGAGAAGGGGTACCGCGCGTGGGGTCACGACATGACCACCGAACACAACCCCTACGAGGCAGGCGTCGGCTTCGCGGTCCGCATGAACAAGGGTGACTTCGTGGGGCGTCCGGCTCTCGAAGGGCTCGGGGAGCCGACGCGCAAGCTCACCGCTCTGCTCCTCGACGATCCCGCCGCCGTCGTCCTCGGCAAGGAACCCGTGTACGTCGACGGCGCCCCTGCCGGGTACGTCACCAGCGCCTCGTACGGGTACACCCTGGGCCGCTGCGTCGCGTACGCCTGGCTGCCGCCCCTGGCGGCGGGCGTCGGCGTGCACGTCGAGTACTTCGGCGAGAAGGTGCCCGCGACGGTCACCGAAGAGCCCTTGTTCGACCCGGAGATGACCCGCATCCGCCGCTAGCCGCCAGGAGGCACAGGTGTCCCCCACCTACGACGTGATCGTGATCGGCCTCGGCGGCATGGGCAGTGCCGCCGCCCACCACCTGTCCGCGCGCGGCGCCCGCGTCCTCGGCCTGGAGAAGTTCGGCCCGGTGCACAACCGTGGCTCCAGCCACGGCGGTTCCCGCATCACCCGGCAGTCCTACTTCGAAGACCCCGCGTACGTACCGCTGCTGTTGCGCGCCTACGAGCTCTACGACCGCCTCGAACGCGACACGGGCCGCGCCGTCGCGACCCTGTGCGGCGGGGTGATGCTGGGCCGGCCGGAGAGCCGCGCCGTCTCCGGTGCGCGGCTCTCCGCCGAGCAGTGGGGCCTGCCGCACGAGATGCTCGACGCGAAGGAGATACGGCGCCGCTTCCCCACCCTCGCCCCGCGGGACGACGAGGTGGCGCTGTACGAGGCGCGGGCGGGTCTGGTCCGTCCCGAGAACACCGTGGCCGCGCATGTGCAGCTGGCCACGCGGCAGGGGGCCGACCTGCACTTCGAGGAGCCGATGACGCGCTGGGAACCGTACCGGGACGGGGTGCGCGTGCACACCGCCGAGAACACGTACACCGCGGGTCAGTTGGTGATCTGTCCGGGCGCGTGGGCCCCCGGGCTGCTCACCGACCTGGGGGTGCCGTTCACCATTGAGCGGCAGGTCATGTACTGGTTCTTGCCGACCGGCGGCGAGCGCCCCTTCACCGCGGAGAACCACCCGGTCTACATCTGGGAGGACGCGGAGGGCGTCCAGGTGTACGGCTTCCCGGCCATCGACGGGCCCGGCCTCGGCGCGAAGGTCGCCTTCTTCCGCAAGGGCACGCCCTGCACTCCGGAAACCATCGAGCGGACCGTCCACGACGACGAGGTCGCCGCCATGGCCGAGCAGGTGGGGCGGCTGATCCCGGACCTGCCCGGCCGCTTCCTCAAGGCCGCCACCTGCATGTACACCAACAGCCCCGACGAGCACTTCGTCGTCACCCGCCATCCGGCGCACCCCGGATCGGTCACCGTCGCGGCCGGGTTCTCCGGGCACGGCTTCAAGTTCGTGCCGGTGGTCGGGGAGATCCTCGCCGACCTGGCGCTCGACGGCGTCACCGGGCATCCCATCGACCTCTTCGACCCCAGCCGCCTCACCGCCGCGCCCGCCTGAGCGTACGAGACCCGCATGAGGAGTACGAGAACCGTGACGACGACCCCCTTGCCGCCGAGTCTCATCGCGACCCTCCCCGGCCACTACTACACCGACCCGGAGATCTTCCGGCAGGAGCAGGAACGCGTCTTCGAAGCGCTCTGGTTCTGCGCGGTGCGCGCCGCCGACCTCGACCGGCCGGGCGCGTTCCGCACCGTGCGGGTCGGCCGCGAGAGCGTGCTCGTCACCCGCTCGCGCACCGGCGGCCTTCGGGCGTTCCTCAATGTCTGCCGGCACCGCGGCGCCCGCCTGTGCACCGAGGAGTCGGGGCAGGTGCGCCGCGCCCTCCAATGCCCGTACCACGCCTGGACGTACGACCTGGAAGGACGGCTGATCGCCGCGCCCGACCTGGTGACCATGGAGGGCGTGGACCGGGAGGCCTACGGCCTGGTGAAGGTGGCCTTGCGGGAGTGGCTCGGCTACGCCTGGGTCTGCCTGGCCGACGAACCGCCCTCCTTCGAGGAGACCGTCATGGGCGCGGCGGTCGAACGGCTCGGTGACGCCGCCTCCATCGAGCGCTACGGCACGGAGAAGCTCGCGCTCGGCAAACGCGTCACCTACGACGTGCGCGCCAACTGGAAGCTGATCGTCGAGAACTTCATGGAGTGCTACCACTGCGCGACCATCCACCCCGAACTGACCGACGTCCTGCCGGAGTTCGCCGACGGATTCGCCGCGCAGTACTACGTGGGGCACGGCGCCGCGTTCGGTGCGGACGTGGGCGGGTTCACGGTGGACGGCAGCACGGGCTTCGGGCGCCTCCCCGAGGTGCGGGAGGACCAGGACCGCCGCTACTACGCGATCACCGTGAAGCCGACGGTGTTCGTCAACCTCGTCCCCGACCACGTGATCCTGCACCGGATGTTCCCGATGGCCGAGGACCGCACGGTCGTCGAGTGCGACTGGCTGTACGCACCCGACGTCGTCGCGTCCGGTGCCGACCTGACGCACTCCGTGGAGCTCTTCCACCGGGTCAACACGCAGGATTTCGCGGCCTGCGAGCGCACCCAGCCCGCGATGGCGTCACGCGCCTACCGCGCGGGCGGGGTGCTTGTGCCGACCGAGCATCACATCGGGCTCTTCCACGAGTGGCTGACCGAACAGCTCACTACGTAGTGACCGGGTTCGCCTGAGGGGTGGGTCGCTTGTACATGCGGGTCGCGGTGATCTCCCCGTGCACCGTCTCGCCGTCGGGGTCCTCGGGGGCCCGCTGCGGCAGGCCCGGGCGCAGGTGCTCCTCGACGCTGATGTACTTCAGGCCCGCGCGCAGGTCCGCGTCGTTCCGCAGGCGGATGACCAGCGGGAACTCGGCGAGCGCCGTCGTGTCGAACAGGCCGGTCGTGTAGAGCAGCTGCACGCCGAGCGCGTCCGACACGGCGCGCTGGAGCTCCAGGAGGTACGTCGCGTTGGCGCGGCCGATGGGGTTGTCGAGGAAGAGCGTGCCGGCGTGCCGGTGCTTGTCGCGGCCCCGGTCGTTGCTGCGCAGGGCGGCCATCGTGCAGTACAGGGCGATGGCCGCGGTAAGGAGCTGGCCGCCGGAGAACACGTCGCCCATCTGCCCGACCGGAACGCGCTCGGCACGCAGGACGGCGTCCGGCTTGAGGATCTCGACGGCGATGCCGCGCGGCTCCAGGGCGGCCTGTACGCCGCGCAGCAGCAGGGTCATTCCGTCCCGTCGCATGTCGGAGTTCTTCTTCACGGCGGCGCGGGTGGCGTCGTCGATGACCTCGCCGAGCCGCTCGACGAGCGTGGCCTGGTCGGGCTCGTCGAAGCGGACCCGCAGGAACTCCTGGCCCGACCACTCCCCGAGCCCCTCGGGCAGCCGGGAGAGGCGCTGGGCGGACCTCAGGGTCGCGAGGGCGGACTCGACGAGGCCGCGGAGGCGGTCGACGATGCTGTCGCGGTTGCGCTCCAGCTGTGCGAGCTCGTCGGTGAGGACGCGGAGCCGGGGCGCGAACGCGTCGGCCCACTTCTTGGCGTGCTCGGGCAGCGCGGACGCGGGCAGTTCGCGGATCTGCTGGCGGGCGGGCGTGCGCACCTGCTCGTACCGCGTGGAGTTCGCGTGGCGTACGAGGATGTCGCTCGCCTCACGGACGGTGGACTCGGCCGTCGACAGGTCGGCGGCGCAGCCGCGCAGGGAGCGGCGGGCCTCTGCGGCGGAGTGGCGGGCCTCTTCGAGGGAGCCGGGATAGCTGTCGGGGGCATCCTCGGGCTCCTCCTCCTGGTGCTCGCGCAGCAGGTCCCGGAGCAGGGCGGCGGTCTCGTCGAAGCCTCCGGCCGCGTCCTCGGTGACGCGGTGGGCGTGCAGCAGGGCGGCGTGGGCCTCCTTGGCGCGGCCCAGCGCCTCGGTGTGCGCGGCCAGTTCGCCGGTGGCGGTGCGCAGGAGTGCCTGGGCCTGCTCGGCGTCGGCGGGGACGAGGTCCTCGGGGAGCTCGGTGTGGGCGCCGCCGTCCTCGGGAGCGAGCCGCTCGGCCTCGCCGCGCAGTCGGCCGAGCGTCTCGCTCGCGGTGGCCGCGCGGGCCTCGATGAGCTGGACCTGGGCCTCCGCGCGCGCGGCGGCGGCCTGCCGGGATGGCCCGTCGGAGCCGTCGGTGCCTTCGAGGAGCAGGGCCGCGCGAGTGCGGACCTTGTTGCTGAGCCGGTCGAGCTCGGCGAGGGCGGCGCTCTCGTCGCTCTCGGCGTGCGCCTGCTCGGCGCGGAGGTCGGCGCCGACGCCCACCTTCTCGTAGAGCTGGGAGGCCGCGCGGTAGGCCTCGCGCAAGGCGGGCAGCGACGTCTTCGGGGTGTCGCTCTCCTCCGGTACGTCCTCGGGGGCACCGGCGATCTCGGCGCGCTCGGCGCGCAGCGCGCGGGCGGTGCGGCGGGCGTCGTCGGCGGTGCGCTGGGCGGCGCGCCGGTCCTCGTCGGCGGCGCGGGCACGGTCCAGGCAGGTCTGGGCACGGGCCTCGGACTCGACGGCGTCGTCGGCCAGTTCGCGCAGCTTGACCTGCCAGCCGGCCCGCTCCCGGAGCCGGAAGGCGAGGCCCGCGAGGGCGTCGGCGGCGCGCCGGGCACGCTGGGCGGCCTCCTGGCGCTCGTCACGCACGCGTGCCGCCTCGCCCGCCGCTTCGTCGGCCTCGGCGCGCGCGGTGCGGGCCTCGGCGAGCTCGGCCTCGGCCTCCTCGGCGAAGGCGCGCGCTTCGTCGGCCGCGGTGGCGAGCTCGCCGAGGCGGCCGCTCGGGCACCCGCCGCGCCAGGAGGCGAGCCGGGCGGCGAGCTCGCGGTCCCTGCCGAGCCGGACGGCGAGCTCCCGGATCTCCTCGTCCCGCCGTGCGGCCCGCGCGCGCAGCGCCTGGCGCTCCTCGTCGGCGGCGTGCTCGTCGTGCATGGCCGGGTTCGGCGGTACGAGGAAGACGCCGGTGTCCGCGCTCTGCTCGCCCGGGGTGGGGGCGAGGAGGGCGGCGGCGGTGCCTACGGCCACGGCGGAGCGGGGCAGCAGGGCGGCGTCCGCGAGGGCTTCACGGGCGCGTGCGTGCGTGTCGGGGTCGGTGATGACCACCCCGTCGACCAGTTCGGGGCGGGCGGCGAGCACGCGCGCGTGGTCGGCGGGGTCGACGGCCTGGGCCAGATAGCGCCAGCCGGGCAGCGCGGGGATGCCGTGCTCGCCGAGGAACTCGACGGTGGCGAGGACGTCGGGGCCGGGCGGAAGGAGTCCGCCGTCGCCGAGGGCGCCGAGGATGCGGGAGTCGTCGGCGGCGGCGGTGCGCAGGTCGAACAGCTGGCGCTCGGCGGAGGCGACGCCGTCTTCGAGGAGGGTCCGCAAGTCGTCCGCCGAGCGGTCGAGCTCCGCGACGGTGAGGGCGCCGTCCGCACCGGTCTCGGCGGGCTCGGCCCCCCGGCGGGGCTGCGGCACACCGCCGCCCCCCGCGGGCAGGCTCAGGAGCTCGGCGAGCCGCTGGTCCCCCGCGATGGACTCGGCGGCGCTGCGCTCCGCGTCGTGGGCGGCCTCGGCGGCGGTCGCGGCGTCCGCGGCGCGGGCCGCGGTCAGCTCGGCGCGGGCCTCGGCGGCTGCCGTCTCCCTGGCGTGGTCGGCGGCCCGGCGGGCGGCCTCGCGGGCGGTGTCCCAGGAGGCGACGGTGGTCTTCTCGGCGTCGCTCGCGGCGAGGGCGGCGCGGGCCGGGTCGGCGTCGGGGGCGGTGTCGTCGAGCCAGCCCGCGCGGACGGCCTCCGCGGTCTCCTGCTCGACCTCGGTGAGGCGCTGCTTCAGGTGTCCCGCCTCGCTGCGGGCGCGCTGTGCCTCGGTGGCGGCGGCGGTGGCGTCGCGGTGCGCGGTCTCGCCGGTCTCCTGGAGGACGGCGGAGCGCTCCTCCTCTTCGTTCGCGTGGTTCTCCGCGCCTTCGGCCGCGGTGTGCAGGGCGCGCACCAGGTCCGATGCGGCCTGCGCGCGGGCGGCGAGCGCGGGCGCCGCGTCGCGCTCGGCCTCGCTGATCGCGACGGCCACGCGCGCGGCGCGGTCGGCGGCCGCGCGGTGCCGCAGGACGGCTTCGGCGGCCTGCCAGGCGGAGTGCAGGGTGCGCGCGTCGGCGAGCTCGCGGCGCTGCGCGGCGGCGGCCTTCTCGGCGACGGTGAGCGCCAAGGAGGCGTTGCGGTAGGCCAGTTCGGCCGAGATCAGGGCGCTTCTGCCGCGCGTCTGCTCGGCCTCGGTGACGGTGTGGGCGGCGCCGGTGACCCGCTCGGCGAGTTCGGCGGCGCGGCCCCGCTCCTCGACGGCGCGGGCGGAGAGCCTGCGGGCCAGGGTCCTCGTGCGGCGCTCGGCTCCCGCGTGCACGTCACGCGCGCGTGACCGGGCGTCGGCGGCGTCGACGATGCGTCCGAGCAGGTCTACGGAGCCCGCGGTGAAGTCCCGTTCGGCGATCAGTTCGGCGCGGCGGCCGAGCTTGTTGCCGAAGCCGTGGACGAGGTCGGCGAGGCCGTCCGTGTCGCGGGTGTCGGTGACGGCGCGCAGCAGCAGGTCGGTGAAGTCGGAGTCCTTCTTGACGGCGAAGAGGCCCGCGGCCTCGCCTTCGTCGGCGTTCATCTCCCGCTGGTAGCGGAAGAGTTCGGGATCGAGGCCGAGGTCGCCGAGGTGTTCGTTCCAGCGGTCGTGGATCTCTTCCCAGTGCACTTCGAGGTGGGGGTAGGCCTTCACCGCCTCGGTCATGGCGTCGCGGAAGCCCTTCATGGTGCGCCGTCGGCCCTGCGCGCCCGAGGCGCCCTCCGCGAAGGGGCGCACGGCGGTGGACTCGGCGACGGGCAGCGAGTCCAGGCTCAGGCCGGGTCCCGGCCGGAAGGAGTACCAGGCCTCGGCGAACTTCCGCGGGTCGTTGGAGACCTGCCGCCCGCGCCATTCGCTGACCTTGCCGACGACGACGCACTCGCCGGTCAGGGTGTGCTGCCACTCCAGGGCGACGTGCCCGCAGTCGTCGGCGAGCAGGAACTTGCGCAGCACGCCGGAGCTGGCGCCGCCCAGGGTGTTGCGGTGGCCCGGCAGCATCACCGAGAAGATCAGCTTGAGCAGGACGGACTTGCCGCCGCCGTTCTCCAGGAAGAGCACTCCGGCGGGCGCGGGGCGGCGCGGCGGGCCGACCGGTTCGTCCTCGAAGAACTCCGCCTGGGTGGGCGCGGGGTCGGGCACCTCCGCGCCGACGCCGCGCAGGTCGAGCACCGTGTCGGCGTAGCGCGCACCGGCCGGACCGATGGAGTAGAGGCGGACCCGGGACAGCTCGTACATGGCGGCGGACTCTCGTCGTAAGTCGTGCGGAACGGCAGGAAGGTGGCGCGGGCGGGGCCCGGAGGCCGGTGGTGGGGCGGGGTCAGGAGTGGAACGGCAGCCCCGCGTCGGCGGCCAGCTCCAGATCGTCGGTGTCTTCGGGGGGCAGCAGCGTCGCCGAGCCGTCCGTGACCGGCACGACGCCGAGCTCAAGGAGCTCCGCCATGGCCGCGCTGCCCGCCATGTCGCGGACCTGGAGCTGGTAGCGGGCGGTGGTGCGGTAGGTGCCTCCGGAGTCGTCGCCCGTCCGCTGCAGGAAGCCGGATTCGGTGAGGAAGGCGGCGGCCTTGCCGACGATGCCGGTGGTCGAACCGGCGAGGCGGCGGGCGTCCTTGGTGGCGCCGGTCGAGCTGCGGCGCGCCCAGATCCGCCAGGCCGCTTCGAGGCCCGGGGCGTCGGTGGCGGGGTCGGTGTTCTCGCCGTGTTCCTCGGCGCGCTCCTCCAGGCGGTGGCAGGCCTGGCGTACGAACGCGTCGACGCCGTTGACCGTGACCCGGCCGATGTAGCCGTCGTCGGCGAGGTCCTCGGGGCGCGGGAACGCCATGGCGGCGACGGCGAGGTGGGCGAGGCCGTGCAGGAAGCGGTCGGTGGAGTCGGTCGCCGCGCGGCGGGCGTAGTCGCCCATGCGGACGGCGAAGACGGAGTCCTCCGCGGCCGTCACGGCCATTCCCGCGCGCGGGGACACCTCAAGGACGACGAGCCCGAGTCCGGTGGCGACGGCGTCGGCCAGCCGGGCGAAGGGCGGGTCCTCACGGTAGCGGCGGAGCAGTTCGGCGTACTCCTGGTCGCGGGCGGGCTGCAGCTTGGGCTGCAGGCCGAAGGAGACGAGCCGTGCGGCGTCGGCGGCGTCGGCCGGGGTGACGGGCGCGGGGGCGGCGGGCGCCGCCATGGAGTCCGGCTCGCCCCACGCGGCGTGCTCTGCGGGGTGGTCGGTCACGGGGTGTGCTCCTTGCGGCGGTGGATCGGTCGTACGTCGCTGCGGGTGCCCGGCGGCGCGGTGTGCTGTTCCGCGGCCTTCGGGCCGGTCTTCGTCCGGTCCGTGGCCATCAGGCCGCCTCCGTCCGGCCGGCCGCCATGCCGGCGGCGTCCAGGAGGGCCGTGCCCACGATGAGGTCGGCGCCGCCGAACTCCTCGTCGTCGAGCTGGGTGCCGTCGTCCACGGCGAAGAGCAGCTTCTCCTCGCCCTGGCGGTAGGCGGTGCCGACCGGCGGGCTCGCCGCGTGCACGGCCAGCAGGGCGACCAGGTAGGGCAGTTCGGGGTCGCGGCGGCGGGCGTCGGCCAGCAGTCCGGACAGGCGGCGCGGCGCGTCGGCGGGCAGGTCGAGCAGTTCCATGGCGCTCGCGAGCTGCTGCTCGCTGAAGCGGCTGTCGTCCGGGGTGGCGATGAGCTCGGGCTCGGGCATCTCCGCGCCGAGGTGCTCGCGCTCCATGGGCGGCGTGAGCAGTATGTCGACGAGGTCGCCCACGCGGACGGAGACGGGCGTGCGCAGCCCGGTGCCGTGCGCGAAGAAGGCATCGGTCACCCGGATCGCCCGCTCGGCGGGGAGCGGCAGGAGGGGCGCGACCAGCTGCCCGTACAGGTCGAGGCCCGAGCGCGCGGTGGGGGCGGCGAAGGCCTGCCGGTCCTGCTCGGCGCGGAACAGCGGGCCCGCTTCGAGGAGTCGGGACTGGAGCTGCGTGTGGCGGCGGATGCAGTCCTTGACGATGTCGACCAGCTCGGCGGCGCGGCGCTTCTGCTCGGGGTCCTCGGACTCGTCGCGGGCCTTGCGGATGTTGGTCAGGATGGCGTTCTCGTGGCGGTAGCGGTCGGCGACGTGGTCGAGCGCCTCCGCGATCATGTCGGGGACGGCCTGCAGCCAGTCCACCGCGCGGACGTTGCGCCGGGTCGCGTCGAGGGCCCTGCGCAGGGTTTCCGAGTACTGCACGGTGCGGTAGCGCGCCTGCTCGGCGGCGAGCTGGGCGTCGGCGAGCCGGCCGCGGCTGATCAGGACCTCCAGCTTCACCTCGGCGGCGATCTGGGCGCTGGTGACGTCGGTGTCGAGGGCACCCACCAGGACGTTGACCGCTTCGTCGGTCGTACGCAGGTAGACACTGCCGCCGTAGCCGGGGACCTCTTCGAGGAGCTTGAAGTCGTAGTCCCTGCGGACATATGTGCCGTCGGGTGCGAAAGTGCCGTACACCGCGCGGAAGCCGCGGTCGACGCTGCCGACGTTGATCAGGTTCTCCAGGACCCAGCGGGCCACCCGCTCGTGCTCGGCGGCCGGGCGCCGGGGGGCCTGGGCGGCGACGCGCGGGAGCAGCCTGGCGACGATCTGCTCGTGGTCGGCGCCGGTGTCGAAGTCCATGTTCAGTGTGACGAGGTCGATGGCGGACAGGGCCACCTCCGCCATCGCGTACACCGTGTACTCGCCCGCGAGGTTGGTCTTGCGCACGTCGAGGTCGTGCAGCGGAGCCGTGCAGGCGAGCGCGCGCAGGCGGCGCGCCAGGCCCTCGTCGGCGGCCGGGCCCAGAGCGGGCCTCGGCCCCGCGCTGAGCTGGGGCGGAGCGGTGTCCGTAACGGCAGGCGAAGTCACGGTGCACAGACTAGGTCCTCGGTCTGACAACGGTCGAAACGGCGCAGAAGCGACCGGTTCAGCCGCCCGCGCCGACGCGGCGCCCGTACACCTCGACGAGGCCGTCGAGCGAGTCCTCGAGGTAGTCGGCGAGCAGGTGTTCGGCCTGCCCGGCGTCTCCCGCCCGCAGTGCGGCGAGGATGCGTTTGTTGCGTTCGAGGTAGGGCTCGTGGAGGCGGCGCGGGTCGTCCACCACGTGGAAGGCGAGGCGCAGTTCGGCGAGGACGCTGCGCATGAGCTCGTCGGTGCGGGCGCTCCCGGCGAGCGCGACGAGTTCCCGGTGGAAGTGGATGTTGGCGGTGGAGACGCCCTTCCACTCCTTGTCGCCGGCCGCGCGGACACCGGCCGCGACGGCGCCCGCCACCGCGTCGAGGGCGAACGGCGGCGCACCGAGACCGCGGACGACCGCGCACTCCACGAGTCTGCGCGTGCGGTAGATGTCCTTTACGTCCTCCACCGTGAGGATCCGCACGAAGACGCCGCGATTGAGCTGGTGCTCCAGGAGCCGTTCGTGCGTGAGCAGCCGGAAGGCCTCCCGCAGGGTGTTGCGGGAGACGCCGAGCGCGCCGCCGATGCTGTCTTCGGAGAGCCGCGTCCCGGGTGGGAAGAAGCCCTCGGCGATGCGGCTCCGGAGGATGTCCGAGACCCGCTCGGCCGTACTGGTGCGCCCCAGAAGCGCACGGTCGTCGGCCAGTCCGCTCACGTCAGCCATCCCCTCAGCAGGCTCCTCGGCCCGCCCCTCAGCCATGCCCGGATTCAATCGCAGAGCGAAGAACGAGACAACACAGGTATTGAGGGATCGTTCAACGATCCTCTACCTTGTCGGGCACGGCTCGTTCCCACGGCTCGTTGCGACGGTCCGGAAACGCACGCTCCAGCACCCCCCGTCCCTCATCTGCGAGGTGCCCATGAGCACGACCCCACCACCCCGAACCGCCCCGGCCGCTCCCCGCCCCGACCAGGGCGGACTCCCCGACGACAGCGGCGCGTTCGGCTGGCTGCGCGCCCTCGGGCCGCGCGGCCGCCGTGCCTTCGGCGGCGCCTTCGGGGGCTACGCCCTCGACAGTTACGACTACTTCACGCTGCCGCTGAGCATGGTGGCGCTCTCCGCGTACTTCAGCCTCGACAGCGGGCAGACGGGCCTTTTCACCACCGTCACGCTCGTCGTCTCCGCCGTGGGCGGCGCCGTCGCGGGCGTGGTCGCCGACCGGATCGGCCGCGTCAAGGCACTGATGATCACGGTCGTCACCTACGCGGTCTTCACCGTCGCCTGCGGCTTCGCACCCAACTACGAGACGCTGCTGGTCTTCCGCGCCCTCCAGGGGCTCGGATTCGGCGGCGAGTGGGCCGTCGGCGCGATCCTCGTCGCCGAGTACGCCACCGCCAAGAACCGCGGCCGCACCCTGGGCGCGGTCCAGAGCGCGTGGGCCGTGGGCTGGGGACTCGCGGTGATCGTCTACACCGTGGTGTTCCAGTTCCTGGACGACGACCTCGCCTGGCGCGTGATGTTCTGGACCGGCGCGCTGCCCGCGCTCCTCGTGATCTACGTGCGCCGCAACGTGCACGACGCCCCGGAAGCCGCCGAGGAGCGGCACAAGAGCTCCGACCAGGGTTCGTTCACGGCCATCTTCAAGCCGGGACTGCTGCGCGTCACGCTCTTCGCGGTGCTCCTGTCCACGGGTGTGCAGGGCGGCTACTACACGCTCGCCACCTGGGTGCCCACGTATCTGAAGGACGAACGGGGTCTGACCGTCGTCGGCACCGGCGGCTATCTGACCTTCCTGATCTCCGGCGCCTTCATCGGCTATCTGACCGGCGGCTACCTCACCGACAAGCTCGGCCGGAAACGGAACATCGCGCTCTTCGCGTTCCTCTCCGCGGCCAGCGTCCTCGCCTACACGAACATCCCGGACGGCGCCAACGGCCTTCTCCTTGTGCTCGGTTTCCCGCTGGGCTTCTGCATGTCGGCGATCTTCAGCGGCTTCGGCTCGTTCCTCAGCGAGCTCTACCCGGCCGCCGTGCGCGGTACGGGCCAGGGCTTCACGTACAACACGGGCCGCGCGGTCGGCGCGGTCTTCCCCACCATGGTGGGCTTCCTCGCCGACAGCTGGGGCGTCGGCGGCGCGCTGGTCTTCGGAGCGGTCGGGTACGGCCTCGCCGTCGTCGCGCTGCTCGGCCTCCCCGAGACTCAGGGGAGGGAACTCCTGTGACGGCTTCGGTCTCGATCGACCTCAACGCCGACCTCGGCGAGGGCTTCGGCCGCTGGCACCTGACCGACGACGACGCGCTGCTGTCCGTGGTCACCAGCGCCAACGTGGCCTGCGGGTTCCACGCCGGGGACGCCGTGACCATGCGCCGGGTGTGCGAACGCGCCGCCGAGCACGGAGTGCGGGTCGGCGCGCAGGTCTCCTACCGCGACCTGGCGGGGTTCGGGCGGCGTGCCATGGAGGTGCCGGCCGCGGAGCTGGCCGCCGAAGTGGCGTACCAGATCGGCGCCCTGGAGGTGTTCGCACGCGCGGCGGGCACGCGCGTGTCGTACGTCAAGCCGCACGGAGCGCTCTACAACCGCGTCGTCCACGACGAGGAGCAGGCCCGCGCGGTCGTCGACGGCGTGCTGCTCGCCGATGCCTCGCTGCCCCTCCTGGGGCTGCCCGGATCGTGCCTCCTGGAGACGGCGGAGAAGGCCGGACTCCCCGTCGTCACCGAGGCGTTCGCGGACCGCGCCTACACCGACGAGGGCACCTTGGTCCCACGGACCCATGCAGGAGCGGTCATCACGGACGCGGAGACCGTCGTGGCGCGGTCCGTCGGCATGGCCCGCTCCGGCGTCGTCACCTCGCACGGGGGCCGCGAGATCGCGGTCCGCGCGCGTTCGCTGTGTCTGCACGGCGACACTCCGGGGGCGGTGGGCCTGGCCCGCCGGGTGCGGGCGGAGCTGGAGGGCGCGGGCGTGCGGGTGGAGGCCTTCGCGTGAGGGCCCTGCCCGTCGGTGACCGGGCCCTGCTCATCGAACTCGCCGACGGCGCCGAGGCCCAGGCACTCCACGCCGAACTGCTGCGTCGCCGCGCGACGGGCGCCCTGCGGGTACGGGAGATCGTCCCCGCCGCCCGCACCGTGCTCCTCGACGGCCTCGACGAACCGGGCCGGGTCGGGTCGGAGCTGCCCGGCTGGGAGATCCCGCCGCTGCCCCCGCGCGCGGGGGCCGTCCTGGAGGTCCCGGTGCGCTACGACGGACCGGACCTCGCGGACGTGGCGGCGCACTGGGGCGTGCCGGTGACCGAGGTGGCGCGGATCCATTCGGCCGCCGAATTCCGCGTGGCCTTCTGCGGGTTCGCGCCCGGCTTCGGCTATCTGACCGGGCTGCCGGAGCGCTACGGAGCACCGCGCAGGGCCACGCCCCGCACCTCCGTACCGGCGGGCAGCGTCGCCCTGGCCGGGCCGTACACAGGCGTCTATCCGCGCGCCTCGCCTGGCGGCTGGCAGCTGATCGGCTCGACGGACACCGTGCTGTGGGACCACGCGCGCGTGCCCGCCGCGCTGCTCTCCCCCGGCGTACGCGTCCGCTTCGTACCGGAGGCACGATGACCGACCGAGCCTTCGCCGTGGTGCGGGCCGGGGCGCTGACCACCGTGCAGGACCTCGGGCGCCCCGGGCACGCCCATCTCGGGGTGCCGCGCTCGGGCGCCCTCGACCCGCCCACGGCACGCCTGGCCAACCGCCTGGTCGGCAATCCGCCCGACGCCGCCGTCCTGGAGACCACTCTCGACGGCTGTGCCGTGCGCCCGCGCCGCCCCGTGACGGTCGCGGTCGGCGGCGCGCCCTGCTCCGTGACGGTGGCGGGCCGCCCCGCCCCCTGGGGAGCGCCGGTACGCGTGCCCGCGGGAGCACTCCTGGAGATCGGCACCGCGCTCTCCGGAGTGCGGTGCTACGTCGCGTTCGACGGCGGCGTGGCCGTGGACCCGGTGCTCGGCAGCCGCTCGTCGGACCTGCTGTCCGGGCTCGGACCGCCCCCGCTCGCGGACGGCGCGGTGCTGCCGCTGGGGAGCCCTGGCGGCACGTACACGCGCGTGGACACCGTCCCGCAGCCCGCGCCGCCCCGGGAGCTGGTGTTGCGGGTATCGCTCGGGCCGCGGTCGGACTGGTTCACGGCGGCGGCGCTGCACACGCTCACCACGCGCGCGTACCGGGTATCCGCGGCGAGCAACCGCATCGGCCTGCGCACCGAGGGGCCCGCCCTGGAGCGGTCCTGGGAGGGCGAACTGCCGAGCGAGGGGATGGTCCTCGGCGCCGTCCAGGTGCCGCCGGACGGCAGGCCCGTCGTCTTCCTGGCCGACCACCCGACCACCGGGGGCTACCCGGTGGTCGCTGTCGTCCGGGAGGCGGACCTGGCCGCGGCGGCCCAGGCCCGCCCGGGCACGCCGCTCCGCTTCGTCGGCTTCAGATCCTGTCCTTGAACCCCCCGCCCGGAACCCCCCGCCCGCGGGCCGAACCCTCCCTACACCGGCGCGTCCGGGCCGATCCTGCTGCGCACCGCGGTCTGCACCTCGTCCTCCTCGGCCGGGTCCGCGGCGAGCCTGCGGAGCCGGTTGACCACCCTGGCGTCACCGGTCTCGGCGTGCCGTGCGGCCACTTCGCGGGTGGACTCCTCGCAGTCCCACAGGCACTCGACGGCGAAGCCGGCGGCGAAGGAGGGGTCGGTGGCGGCGAGCGCGCGGGCGGCGCGGCCACGGAGATGGGAGGAGGCGGTCTCGCGGTAGACGTGCCGCAGCACGGGGGCGGCGCAGGCGATGCCGAGGCGTCCCGCGCCGTCGACGAGGGTCCACAGCGTCGGCGCGTCGGGCCCCTCGCCGCGGACTGCTTCGCGGAGGGCGGCCAGGACGAGCTTGCTGTCCTGCGCACCGCCCCGGCAGGCGAGCATGCGCCCGGCGGCGGCGCCCAGGGCGTCGGGGCGGTAGGCCCAGCGCCGGGCCCGCTCGACGGTGGCGACGCTCCGCATCCGTTCGAAGGCGTCGATCGCGGCCTCTGTCACCGCCTGGGACGGGCCTTCCGCGGCGAACTCTATGAGGTCGAGGGCGGCGGGGTCGTGGGTGTCGGCGAGATAGCGCAGGGCGGTGCCGCGCGCTCCGTCCGAACCGTCGCGGGCGGCCTCGATGATCTCGGGCCGGTCCTCGGGACCGGCGACGGCGGTCAGGCAGCGGGCAGCGGGCACGTACAGCACGACGCCCCGTTCAAGCCCTTCCTGCGCCCAGTCGAAGACGGCCTGGACGCTCCATCCGGGACGTGGTCCCGAGGGCCGCATCTGGCGCTGCCAGCGGTCGAAGGAGCCCTGTTCCCTTGCGGCGCGCACTCGGGCGCCGATATCCGCACGGGGGTCCTCTTCCCAGAGGCGCCAGGGCCTGGGTTCATAGGCGTCGCGGACGGCGGCGGCCAGCTCGGCCTCGCCCTCCGCGTCGGGGGCGAATCGGGCGAGCACGGGGGCGGCGAGGGCGCGCAGGCCCCCGTCGTCGTCGCGCAGCGCCAGCTCGTCGAGGGCCCACGCCCAGTTCGAGCCGAACGCCGCGTACCTCCGCAGCAGTTCGAGGGCGTCCTGCCTGCCGTACGAGGCGAGGTGCCCGAGGACGGCCAGGGCGAGTCCGGTGCGCGAGTCGTCCGTGTTCAGGACGTCCTCGGCATCGAAGAGGTGCCGCTCGATCTCGCCGAGCCCGCCGTGCAGGTCGAGGTAGAGGCGGGCGTAGTAGAGCGAGCGGTTCTCCACCTGCCAGTCGTGGCGGGGATCAGCCAGCACGCAGTGGTCGAGGGCGGCGAGCGCCTCGGAACGTGGGGCGGTGAGCGCGTGCAGGGTGCCGTCGCCGCGGCCCCTCTGCAACAGGCCGAGCAGCGTACCGCTGGGCGCTATGACCGGATCGAACATGGGAAACAGCCTCACATCAAGCGTCGACGCAACCGGGAATCACGCATTACCTGGCCGTGCGCCAACACGTCGGGCCGCCCGCCGTCTTTTGCTTGTCGAAGACCATCTTCCTCTGCCTCTCGTCCATGGCCCAGGGGTTCCCGGACGGGAGGTCCGGGGGCGGGCCGCTCACGGGCCACGCGGTGCGGCAACATCTGCCCCGCCGTCGCGTCCGTGAATCACGTCGTCATGATGACCCGGCGGTCAGCTCCGCCGCGACCACATTTCCAGCGCCCCCGTTGCTGCTGGTCAGGTACCCGGTTCAGGCGGCCCCGAACAGCTGAAGCAGTTCCGCCTTTCCGAACATCCGGGCGGTGTCGACCGCCGACGGCGTCCCCGCGGCCGGATCCGCGCCACCGTCCAGAAGGGCCCGGATCACGTCGTCCTCGCCCTTGAAGACCGCGCCGGCGAGCGGCGTCTGCCCGCGGTCGTTGGCGCGGTTGGTGTCCGCGCCGCGCTCCACGAGGGATCGGACCGCCCCGGCGTGCCCGTGGTAGGCCGCCAGCATCACCAGCGAGTCGCCGCTGTCGTTCGTGAGATTCGCCGGGACGCCCGCGTCGACGTAGGCAGCGAGCGCCGCGGCGTCCCCACGGCGGGCCAGATCGAAGATCTTGGTCGCCAGCTCCACGACCTCGGGGTCGGGGGCTTCGCTCATGGGGGCGTCCGCCTTTCTGGGTGCGCTGCCGGTGCAGCCGTACGAGTGAATCGACAGGGTACTGCCCTCGTGGACACATGACGCGGCCCACCCGAGGCAAAGAACACGGCGGGAGCGGGAGGCCGCCTCGGCCGACTCCCATCTGACCCGTACGGGGTACGCCGTTCAGGCGAAAACGCCATTAATTAACCCATTTGCACCTTTTATCGTATGGATACATGCTGTGAACCTGGAACAACTCATGGTGACTGTCCCCACCAACCAGGAGAACCGTCATGATCCTTTCCATCTCGGGCGTCGTGCTGCTCGGAATCATCGTCTTCCTCTTCTTCCGCAAGGACGGGCTCAAGGCGTCGCACGCGGTGGTCTGCGCGCTCTTCGGCTTCTTCATGGCGGGCACCGCCATCGCTCCGAGCATCAAGGCCGGCAGCGCGAGCCTGGCGAGCCTCCTGGGCGGGATCAAGTTCTGACGCATCTGCCTTTCGTACGCACCTCCAGGAGACAGACGTGGCAAGGCGCCCCCTCCCCCGCATTCTGAGCAACGGCACCGCATCCATCGCCCGGAGCCGGGAGCTGGCACGGTCGGCGGCCGACAACGCCACCGATGTTCTCCACCCGCTGATCACGATCACTCGCGGACTGCGCCGGCTGGCGGCCGCCGGCCGGCGCAGATGGACCGACACCCCCAAGGACAAGCGCGGTCCCCTGCTGTTCCTTGTGGCCTCCGTGATCCTGGTCGTGGCGCTCGTCCCCTACGGGCCGCTGCTCGCCGCCGCCTCCCTGATGGCGGCGGCCGCGTGGACGGGCCGCGAGCGCACCGCTCCGGAGCCGGACGGCCCGGACGAGGCGCAGGTCCAGCGGCTGCAGTCCCTCTACGAAGCGCTCGTCCCGTACTTCTCCGTCGCCGAGGATCCCGCCCCGCTCTTCGCGCACGGCGGCGAATGGGACAAGGCCCTCAGCGACTACGAGTTCGACGACACCGGCCGCGTCTCCCGGCTCGTAGTGCGCTATCCCGCGTACTTCACGGACGGCGAGGCCGAGTCCCGCGCGCGGATCGAACAGTTGCTGCACGCCAAGTCGGGCCGCGGCCGCGAATACCACTTCGCGTGGGACGAGGAGTGCAACCAGCTCACCGTCTCGGTGCTCCCCCCGCTGCCCACCGACATCGCCGCCCAGCGCTTCGTCACCGCTCCCGGAGAGACCGTCCTCGGCTTCACCGACGAGACCGGCGTCCAGCGCACCCTGCCGGTGACCGACGGCGCGGAGCAGCGCGACGTGCCCCCCGTCGTCTGGCGCACCGGAATCCGCTCCACCGAGCCCCATCTGCTCATCGCGGGCCAGCCGGGCAGCGGCACGACTACGCTGCTGCGCTCCATCGCACTGCAGGCCCTGCAGTACGGCGACGTCCTCATCGTCGAGGGCAGCGGCACCGGGGACTACGCCTGTCTGACCGGCCGCGGCGGGGTCCTCGCCGTGGAGTGCGGGCTCACCGGCGCCCTCGCCAGCCTCGAATGGGCCGCGCACGAGACCGAGCGGCGGCTCATCTCGGCGAACCGCGCCCGGCAGGCGGGCCACCCGCCGCCGGAGGACACCAAGCGCCCCCTGTGGCTCCTCCTCGACCGCCCGAGCGCACTCGGCCACCTCGCCGCGGCCGACGGGCGCAGGGACCCCCAGTCACTCCTTCAGGTCCCCCTGCGGCACGGCAGGGCGGCCAACGTGACGGTCGTGGTGGCCGATCAGCTGGACGGCCTGGAGGCGCTGAGCGACGCCGTGCACCAGCACACCCGCGCGCGCGTGCTGCTCGGGCCCGCCACGATCGACCAGCTGGAGGAGGTCCTCGGGGCGCCGCCCCACACGACACCCACGTCGGACGTCCCGCCCGGCCGTGGCTATGCGCGCCTCGGCACGGGACAGGTGCACCGCCTCCAGGTACCGGCGACACCCGACCCGTACGACGACGCGACCAGCGAGGCGCACCGTCAGGCGGTCCTTGAGCTCCTGCCGGAACGGATCACCCCGCCGGACGCGGCGGACACCACCGCGACGGAGCCCCTTCCCGAGGCCACGGAGCCGGACCCGGAGCCGGTTCCCGCGGAGGGCTGAGCCCAGCCGGTTCCCGCGGAGGGCTGAGCCCCCCCCAGCGCCTTCACGCGACAAAGGGATGGGCAACCTGCGCCCCGGCCCCGGCGCCCGTCTCCACCAGGCGGGCCGCCGCGGCCAACCGCGCCGCCGCCTCGTCGGCCACCGCTCCCCCGACGGTGAACGGCAGCCGCACATACCCCTCGAACGCCCCGTCGACGCCGAAGCGCGGCCCTGACGGAACCCGCACTCCCACCCGCTCGCCCACCTCGGCGAGCCGGGACCCCGAAAGCCCCCCGGTGCGCACCCACAGGGTCAGGCCGCCCTTCGGCACCTCGAACTCCCAGCCGGGCAGTTCGCGGCGGACGGCGGCGACCAGCGCGTCGCGGTTCTCCTTGGCCTGCTCCCTGCGCACGTCCACGGCGGCCTGCCAACCTCCGGTGTTGAGCAGCCAGTTCACGGCGAGCTGTTCGAGGACCGGGGTGCCGAGGTCGGCGTACGCGCGCGCCGCGACGAGGCTGCGGATCACGTCGGGCGCGGCCCGCACCCAGCCGATGCGCATGCCCGCCCAGAAGGCCTTGCTCGCCGAGCCGACCGTGATGACGGTGGAACCGGCGGGGTCGAACCCGCAGACGGGGCGCGGCATGGCGAGGTCCGCGTCGAGCCCGAGTTCGCTCATCGTCTCGTCGACGACGAGGACCGTGCCCGCCGAGCGGGCCGCCTCGACGAGCTGCCTGCGCTGGTCCTCGTCCGCGAGCGCGCCCGTGGGGTTGTGGAAGTCCGCGACGACGTAGGCGAGCCGGGGCGCCGCGTCACGCAGGACCTGACGCCAGCGGTCCATGTCCCAGCCCCGCAGCCCCTCGGCCATGGCGACGGGGACCAGACGGGCGCCCGCCTCACGCATCAACTGGAGGATGTTGGCGTACGAAGGCGACTCCACGGCGATGCGTTCGCCGCGGCCCGCGAAGAGGTGGCAGATCGCGTCGATGGCCCCCATCGCGCCGGTGGTCACCATGATCTGCTCGGGCATGGTGGGGATTCCGCGCGCGGTGTAGCGCTCGGCGAGCATCTCGCGCAGCGCGGGCAGACCGGCGGGGTAGTCGCCGTGCGTATGGGCGTACGGCGGCAGGGCTTCGAGGGCGCCCTGAACGGCACGGGTGAGCCAGGGTTCGGGCGCGGGCAGTGCGGCGCAGCCCAGGTCGATCATGGAGCCGAGCGCCTCGGGCGGCAGCGGTTCGAGCCCGCGCGCGGGGAGGGGGTTTCCGGCCGGGACGGCGGTCCAGCTGCCGGCTCCCCTGCGGGACTCCAGGAAGCCCTCGGAGCGCAGCGCCTCGTAGGCGGCGGCGACGGTGGTGCGGCTGACCGCGAGGGCGAGAGCGAGCTCGCGTTCGGCGGGCAGCCGCGCGGCGACCGGCACCCGGCCCTCGAGGACGAGCAGCCGGATGCCGTCGGCGAGGGCGCGGTAGGCGGGCGGGCGGCGGGTGCCGGTACCCACGGGGCGGTCCTGCTGCGAGGCGAGAAGGCGGGCGAGCTGCGTCGAACCCATTGCTGACGTCCACTGAGCCATGATTCCCAGTCCACCTTCCCTGAATTGGCCATGGTTGGCATCGCTGTGCAAGCCACAGAGTGTCACGCACCAGGCCACTACCACCACGCAGGGGGCATCACTTGTCAGGGAACTCGTCGGGGAACCTGTCGGGCAACTTGTCCGGGACGGCACCTGAGCCCGCACGGCGCCACCTGCCGCGGCGGCTGGTGCAGCTGTACGCGGGCCTCACCCTGTACGGCGTCAGCTCCGCGCTCCTCGTCGTCTCGGGCCTCGGCCTCGAACCGTGGAACGTGCTGCATCAGGGGCTCGCGGAGCTCAGCGGCCTGTCGATCGGCGTCGTCTCCATCATCGTGGGCGCCGCGGTCCTGCTGCTGTGGATCCCACTCAGGCAGCGTCCGGGACTCGGCACCGTCTCGAACGTCTTCGTCGTCGGCCTGGCGATGGACGCCACCCTCTCCCTGCTCCCCGACGCGCACGGCCTCCTCGCGCGCGTCCCCCTCCTGGTGAGCGGGATCCTCCTGAACGGCGCGGCGACAGGCCTCTACATAGCGGCCGCCTTCGGCCCCGGCCCCCGGGACGGCCTGATGACGGGCCTGCACCGGAGCACCGGACGCTCCATCCGGCTGATGCGGACACTCATCGAGGTGGCGGTGGTCGCCACGGGGTTCGCGCTCGGCGGCACCGTGGGGCTCGGCACGGTCGCCTACGCACTGGCCATCGGCCCGCTGGCCCAGTTCTTCCTGCGGCTCTTCACCGTCCCCGCGCCCGCCACGGGGAGCGTCGTGGCCGTCGGCGGCCCCTCGGAGCAGGCGATACTGCAGCAGTGACCCTGCGCGTACGCCACCCCTACCTCGATCATCCGGGTCCGCTCGCCCTCGCCCACCGCGGCGGCGCGGCGGACGGCCTTGAGAACACCGCCGCGGCCTTCCGGCACGCCGTCGACCTCGGCTACCGCTACATCGAGACCGATGTGCACGCCACGGCCGACGGCCGGCTCGTCGCCTTCCACGACGCGACGCTGGACCGGGTGACGGACGCGGCGGGGCGCATCATCGACCTCCCCTGGAGCGAAGTCCGCCACGCGCGCGTGGCGGGCAGCGAGCCGGTGCCCCTCTTCGAAGAGCTCCTGGCGTCGTTCCCCGAGGTGCGCTGGAACGTGGACGTCAAGGCGGAGCCCGCCCTGCTGCCGCTGCTCGACCTGATCCGCCGCACCGGCTCCTGGGACCGCGTCTGTGTCGGCTCGTTCTCCGAGGCGCGCGTGACCAGGGCCCAGCGCCTGGCGGGCCCGCGCCTGGCCACCTCCCTGGGCACGCGGGGCGTCGCGGCGCTGCGCCTGCTGTCCTACGGAGTGCCCGCCGCCCTGCGCCGCTCCGCCGTCTGCGCCCAGGTGCCCGAGACGCACGGCAGGCTCCGGGTGGTCGACCACCGCTTCGTACGCGCGGCCCACGCGCGCGGGCTACAGGTCCACGTGTGGACCGTCAATGACCCGGAGCGGATGACGGCCCTGCTCGACCTGGGTGTGGATGGCATAGTTTCCGATCACATCGAGACGCTGCGCGGGGTTTTCGAGGACCGGGGGACCTGGGTCTGACCGCCCCGAAGGCGGCGTCGCACCACGGGGAACAGCGAGGTCACGGGTGGGCACCGACACCGTGAAGGCAGTGGCGGCCGACGACGCGGTCGCCGAACGACGGCGCGAGCAGCGGGGCTGGTACTTCTACGACTGGGCGTGCTCGGTCTATTCGACGAGCGTCCTGACGGTGTTCCTCGGGCCCTATCTCACGGAGATCGCCAAGGCGGCCGCGGACCCGGAGGGGTACGTGCACCCGCTGGGCATCCCGGTCAGCGCCGGCTCCTTCTTCGCGTACACCGTGTCCGCGTCGGTGATCGTGTCGGTCTTCGTCATGCCGCTCGCCGCGGCGGCCGCCGACCGCTCCGGCCGCAAGAAGCCGCTCCTCGCGGTCGCCGCGTACCTGGGGGCGGCCGCCACGGCGGGCATGTTCTTCCTGGACGGCGACCGCTACCTGCTCGGCGGTCTCCTGCTGATCGTCGCCAACGCCTCGCTCGCCGTCTCGATGGTGCTCTACAACTCCTACCTGCCGCAGATCGCCCCTCCGGAGGAGCGCGACGCGGTCTCCTCGCGCGGCTGGGCCTTCGGCTACGCGGCGGGCGCCCTCGTCCTTGTGGCGAACCTCGTGCTCTTCCTCGGCCATGACGGCTTCGGCGTCTCGGAGGCGACCGCGGTCCGGATCTGTCTGGCGTCGGCGGGCGTGTGGTGGGGCGCGTTCACCCTCGTACCCCTGAAGCGGCTGCGGGACCGCGGGGCGCCGCAGCCCCGGCCTTCGCAGGGCGCGCCGCCGCGCGGTGGCCTGCGGCAGTTGCGGGAGACGGTGCGGGACATGCGCCGCCACCCCCACACCCTCGCGTTCCTGCTGGCGTACCTCGTCTACAACGACGGGGTCCAGACCGTGATCTCGCAGGCCTCCGTCTACGGCTCGCAGGAGCTCGGCCTCGATCAGTCAACGCTGATCGTCGCGGTCCTGCTCGTGCAGCTGCTCGCGGTCGCCGGGGCGCTCGCCATGGGACGGCTCGCCCGTACGCACGGTGCGAAGCGCACCATCCTCGGCTCCCTCGCCGCCTGGACGGTGACGATCGGGGCCGGCTATTTCCTGCCCGCCGGCGCGCCCGCGTGGTTCTTCGTGCTCGCCGCGGGGATCGGCCTGGTCCTCGGCGGCACGCAGGCCCTGTCCCGTTCGCTGTTCTCGCATCTGGTGCCGCGCGGCAAGGAGGCCGAGTACTTCTCCGCGTACGAGATCAGCGACCGGGGCATGGCGTGGCTTGGACCGTTGATCTTCGGCCTCACCTATCAGCTCACGGGGAGTTACCGGGACGCGATCGTCTCGCTCGTGGCGTTCTTTTTGGTGGGTTTCGTCCTGCTGTCGCGGGTACCTGTACGCCGTGCGGTGCGCGACGCGGGAAATCCCGTGCCGCACAGGATTTAGCAACTGAAGGCAAAGGCCGGTAGTGTACGCGTTTGGCCTGCCAGGCGGACCGTTACTGCGAGCTGAAGAATCAGAAACGCTGGGTGACATCTGCTGCCAGATGTGACAAACCGGGCACTGGTGGGTACAACAAGGGGCGGCATACGACGGCGACGCATGACCCTGAACGGGAATCTTTACCGCCGACCGGACGTTGACCGGATGACGACGACAGCGACACCTGTCCTGTGGGCGACAAGCCCGGGAGGCACGATTCATGAGTGAGCGAGCTCTTCGCGGTACGCGACTCGTGGTGACAAGCTACGAGACCGACCGCGGCATCGACCTGGCTCCGCGCCAGGCCGTGGAGTACGCATGCCAGAACGGACATCGTTTCGAGATGCCGTTCTCGGTCGAGGCGGAGATCCCGCCGGAGTGGGAGTGCAAGGTCTGCGGGGTGCAGGCACTCCTGGTAGACGGCGACGGACCTGAGGAGAAGAAGGGCAAGCCCGCGCGTACGCACTGGGACATGCTCATGGAGCGCCGTACCCGAGAGGAACTCGAAGAGGTCCTGGAGGAGCGTCTCGCGGTCCTCCGGTCGGGCGCCATGAACATCGCGGTGCACCCGCGCGACAGCCGGAAGTCCGCCTGACGGCGGACGTCCGCACAGCGCATAACGCAGTACAGCAAGACGCAGTACGAAGAGGGGCGGGGCCGCAGCTGAAGCTGCGGCCCCGCCCCTCTTCGTGTCCTGCCTTCGTGTCCTTAAGATCCCGCTTCGCGTCCCGGCTCAGCCTCGCGGCAGCTGCGGGTCGTCCGGGCGCGGGGTGCGCGGCGAGGGCTCGTCGTCCCTGATGACCTCGCCCTGGACCACATTCCCGTCGGGGCGGTGCATGCGCGCCTGCTGGAAGGCGTCACCGAGGCCGCCGGGCGTCGCCTCGCGCACCTTGCGCTCGAAGGTCCGCTCCGCATACCGCCCCAGCGCCTTCTGGACCGGCGGGATCAGCAGGAGCAGGCCCAGCGCGTCCGAGATGAGGCCGGGCAGGATGATCAGCAGACCGCCCAGCATCGTGAGGGCGCCGCCACCCCCGCTCTCCTGGGCGGGCGCGACGCCGGTCCGCTGCTGCTGTTGCACCGCCTCGCTGAGCTTGCGGAAGGCCCTGCGCCCCGCACGCTTGATCACCGCGGAGCCGAGCACCAGGCCGCCGACAAGGAGCAAGAGGACCACGAGCCCGCTCGTGGCGCCCGCCACGACGGTGAGCAGCCAGATTTCCAGTACCAGCCACGCGGCGATGCCGAGCGGCAGGTACCTCAGGGGCCCGGAGCGCCGGGGTCTGGCAGGTCGGATGGGAGGCGGTGCGCCATTCGTCATGCTCCCAGTGTGCCTGGCGGCGCCTCAGTCCGGGATAAGGAGATGATCAAGAAGACCGGCGTCAGGGCTGCTTACGGCCGATGACCTTGCCGACGCGCTCCCCCACGCCCCAGGCGGTGACCCGCCACAGCGCCTCGACCACGATGTTCTGGCTCATCTTGCTGTCCCCGAGCTCGCGCTCGACGAACGTGATGGGCACCTCGACGACGTGATAGCCCGCCTTGACCGCGCGGCGCGCCAGGTCGACCTGGAAGCAGTACCCCTGCGACTCGACCTCGCCGAGGCCGAGCCCCTCCAGGGTCTCGCGGCGGAAGGCGCGGTAGCCGCCCGTCACGTCGCGGATGGGCACGTCGAGCAGCAGACGCGAGTACGTGCTGCCGCCGCGGGAGATGAACTCGCGGTGCTTGGGCCAGTTGACGACCCGGCCGCCCGGCACCCAGCGCGAGCCGAGCACGAGGTCGGCGCCCTTCAGGGCGGTGAGCAGCCGGGGCAGCTCCTCCGGCTGGTGGGAGCCGTCGGCGTCCATCTCGACGAGCACGCCGTAGTCGTTGTCGAGGCCCCAGCGGAAGCCCGCGAGGTACGCGGCGCCGAGCCCTTCCTTGCCCTTGCGGTGCAGCACGTGGATCGACTCGTCCTCGGCCGCGAGCTCATCGGCGATCTTGCCGGTGCCGTCGGGGCTGTTGTCGTCGGCGACCAGGATGTGCGCGTCCGGTACGGAGGCCCGCACCCGGCCGACGATGGACTGGATGTTCTCCGCCTCGTTGTAGGTCGGAATGATCACCAAGGCCGTGCCGAGCGAGCCGAACTGCCTCCCCTGGTCCCCTGCTTCGGAGACCCGACCGCCGTCGTTCACTACTGCCCCTTCGTTCGTACGCAAGAGGACCACCATAGTGGCCCCGGCCTGCGGCGCAGCGGCGGCACGGAGGTCGGGGTCGCAAGCACCGGCCGAGAAGGGCGGTACGCGGGGCCCAGAAGGGCGGAACGTACTGCGGATCGGGGCCCGGCGCCCTTCGGGCCGACCTGGGACCCGCTGGCTGCGGATCGACCGAAAGCCGTTGTCTACTGAGCGTCCGGGCCCGACCCGGGTCACACCTGCCGACCGGCTGATACGTTCCCTCGCCTCCGCGTCGCGGGCGCTGGACCTGGCTCCCTGTGGTGGTGCGCCGGTGCGGCACACCACCCGTGACCCAGCGGCGTTCGACGACTGCGTGGAGGTTCGCCGGTCGGACGTCCTGTGGTGGACCCGGCCGAACCTACCGGCCCACGACGGCTCTCTGTCAATACCCCGCTGAACTGCGGCGACTTCAAAGGCGGCCAGGTCAGTGCCGTGGATTCCCAGGTCGTGCGTCGCCGCGAAGGGGCGCAATCCGCGGCGCGCACCGCCGGTACATCACTCGTCCGGCCGCACGAACACCGGCTGTCCGGCCACCACCGTGCGCAGGCAGACGGGGAGTTCGGCACCCGGCGACAGGTCGGGCAGCCCGGGCGTGCCGGAGCGCGGGTCGGTCGACCAGCGGGCCACGCGGTCGTCGGGGGCCTGCACCACCAGATCGTCGGTGCGCCACACGGCGTAGTCCGCGGGGGCGCCCGGCACCAGGACGCCCGCGTCGTCGCGGCCAACGGCCCGCCAGCCGCCGCGGGTGTGGGCGGTGAACGCGGCCCGCACGGAGACGCGGTGCTCGGGCGTCCGGTGGAACGCGGCGGCCCGGACGGTGCCCCAGGGGTCCAGTGGGGTGACGGGGCTGTCGGAGCCGAAGGCGAGGGGCACGCCGGTGCGCAGGAGGGCCGCGTACGGGTTGAGGGTGCGGGCCCGCTCGGCGCCGAGGCGCTGGGCGTACATGCCGTCCTCGCCGCCCCACAGTGCGTCGAAGGCGGGCTGCACGGACGCGGTGAGGCCGAACTCGGCGAAGGCGGCGATCGTCTCGGGGGTGAGCATCTCGGCGTGCTCGACCCGGTGCCGGGCGGCGCGTACGCGGGCCGTGCCGACCTTCTCCGCGGCCGCGCGCACGCCGTCGACCACCGAGGCCACCGCGGCGTCCCCGATGGCGTGGAAGCCCGCCTGGAGGCCCGCCTCGGTGCATGCCGCGACGTGGGCGGCGACGGCCGCGGCGTCCAGGTAGGCGGTTCCGGCGCCCGCGTCGGCGGAGTCCGCGTACGGCTCGTGCAGACAGGCGGTGTGCGAGCCGAGGGCGCCGTCGACGAAGAGGTCGCCCGCGGCTCCGGCCGCGCCCAGCTCACGGGCCCGCAGGACGTCCTGTTCGGCCCAGTAGCCGACGACGCGCGGCCCCGCCTCCTCGGCGGCGAGCCGCAGCAGCCCGGTGAAGTCGTCCTCGTCGGAGATCTCGGGGCCGCCGCACTCGTGCACGGAGCCGATGCCGAGCGAAGCGGCGTGCGCGAGCGCGGCGCGCTGGGCCTCCGTGCGCTGCTGCGGGGTGACGGCGGCGAGGGCCGCGGCGCGCACCCCGTGGTGGGCGTCGGCGGTCAGGGGGGCGTCCGGGCGGTAGCCGGTGCGCTCGGAGACGCCGGGCACGAGGTCGAGCAGCGCGGTGGTGACCACCGCCGAGTGGACATCGATGCGGGAGAGGTAGAGCGGCCGGCCGCCGGCCGCCTCGTCGAGTTCCGCGCGCGTGGGCGGGCGGCCGCCCGCCCAGCGTGCGGCGTCCCAGCCGTGCCCCAGGAGGACGGTGTCGTGCGGTCGTGCGGCGGCGTGTTCGCGGACGAGAACGAGTGCTTCGGCGAGCGAGCGGGCTCTTGTCAGGTCCAGTCCCGTCAGGGCGAGGCCGGTGGCCGTGGTGTGCACGTGGGCGTCCGTGAACGCCGGGGTGACCAGGGCGCCCGCCAGGTCGACGACCTCGTCGACGCCGTCGGCGAAGGCGTCCGCGGCGCCCTCGGAGCCGACCCACGCGACATGGCCGCGTTCGACGACCATCGCGGTCGCGAACGGGTCGGCGGGGCTGTGGACGTCGCCGCCGCGCAGCAGCACGGTGCGGTGGTTCGATGGCTCCTGGGGGGCGTTCCCGGGGGCGGTGCTCTGGCTCATGGGGACCAGTCTCGCCCCTGTCGGAGGGCGGCCGACGTGGGGGTCACACCTGGGCGGGGGTCACACCTGGGGCGGGCGCGCCTCGTACGGAGTGGAGAGGACGACCGTCGTGCGGGTGGAGACACCGGCGAGTGCCCGCAGGCGGCTGAGCAGGTGCTCCAGCTCCAGCGGGGTGGCGACGCGGACCTTGAGGATGTAGTTCTCGTCGCCGGCGACGCTGTGGCACGCCTCGATCTCCGGGACGCCCGCGAGCCGGTCGGCGATGTCGTCGGGGGCGCTGGGGTCGAACGGCTTCACCGAGATGAACGCGGTGAGCGGCAGGCCGACCGCCTCGGGGTCGACGACCGCGGCGTACCCGCGGATGACGCCCCGCTGCTCCAGGCGGCGCACGCGCTGGTGCACGGCCGACGTGGACAGGCCCGTGGCCTTGCCCAGGTCGGTGTAGCTCATCCGCCCGTCCTTGACGAGCAGCTGCACGATCTGTCGGTCCAGCTCCTCCATGCGGCGAACCTACAGGGCTCTTGATCCCTTCGGATACCTGAGCGCCCGAAGGTGGCCGAGTCGCCTCCCCGCGACCGGGCAACTCCACGCGGCATGTGACGAATGCCACAGTGCTGTGACCGTGTCCGGCGGGATGCAACGATTACCCCTACGACGGGACGGGAAGTGCTTGCTGTGGCCGACGCCGCAGCGCCTTGTCGGCCCACCCGAGGGGGAGATTCCCATGCAGAATTTGAAGCGCCCCGGCCGGCCTGCCCGCGCCAAGCAGCAGCCGGCCGCCGAGCCCGAGCCGGAGGGCGTCGAACCGGCAGACGCCTTTCTCGACTCCTACGACACCTTCGAGATGTACCGGGTGAACTGCCCCGACTGCGGGCAGCCCATCGCGCTCCTCGCGGACGAGGACGTGCTGCCCGAGCACGCGCTGTGCCCAACTCCGTGGAACCCGTTCGGCCTGACGGTCTGCGCCGGCACCGGCCGGGACGCCACCGACGCCGAGCCCGCCGACGAGTCGACGGAGGTTCAGGAGCAGGACACGGCCCTGCTGTTGACGCTCCCTCAGGGGCTCGACTGGCGGACCCAGCCGTTCTCGCACGTGAACGCGCCGGGCTCGCGCCCCATCCAGGTGCCGCGCCAGGACCGGCCCGCCGCCTGACCCGGCCGTTTCACCAGTAGCTGCCCTGCACCATGGCGGCCAGACTGCCGTGGTGCAGGATCAGCGTGTCCGCGGCCTCCGCGCTCCCGGGCACGGCGGCCTCGCCGAAGTGGACCTGGCGGTAGGCGACGCGCAGCATGACGATCGCGTGCCGCAGCGCCGCGTACAGCGTGTAGAAGTCCATGTCGCGGGGTGTGTGCCCGGTGAACCGGGCGTAGGCCTCCTCGATGCGGTCGCGGCGCAGGAAGTCCGGCAGGCCCGGCTGGCCGAAACTCACCGTCAGATCCTGGAAGAAGCGGTGCAGATAGACCATCCAGCCGAGGTCCACCTCGCGCGGGGCGAGTGAGGCCATTTCCCAGTCGAGGACGGCGGCGGGCTCGAAGCCGTCGTAGATGACGTTCCCGATGCGCGCGTCACCCCAGTTCAGGACGGCCTCACCCGCGTCCCGCGGCCACAGCTCGTCGAGCCGCGCGAAGGCGCTCTCGATGACGGGCGAGCGCGGCAGTCCGCTCACCACCCACTCGTAGTAGGCACGTTGGGCCCTGACGTGGCGGCGCAGCGGGTCGCCCTCGCCGGGCAGCGCCAGGAAATCGGCGGCGCCGTGCGGCACTTGGTCGTGCAGGTGGGCGATGATCCGCACCGACGCCTCTTCCAGGCGGGCACGTTCGGCGTCGGTCGCGGCGTGCAGCCAATTGCCCTCGTACGTATAGGGCATGACGTCCGGCGGCACCTGCCCGTCGATCCGCTCCATGACGAAGAAGGGCGCGCCGAGCGGACCGGGATCCTCTTCCAGCCAGAGCACGCGCGGCACCGGCAGATCGGTGTGCTCGGCGACGAGCCGCATCGTGCGGTACTGGCGCGGCATGTCGTAGACGGGGAAGACCGTGTACGCCGCCGGGTCGGCCGCCACGCGCAACGCGCAGTTCCTGAACGGCGGTTCGGGGTGTTCGACGGCGAAGAGCAGGGTCTCGCTGGACATGCCGTTGGACTCGGGTACGGTCACGTCGACCGCCTTGGCGCCGGGCAGACGGGTTTCGAGCCAGGCGGTCAGGCGGCGGGCGAGGTCCTCCGGTTCGCGGGTGGTGGTGCGGGGGCGGGGTGCCGTTGCCATGTGCGTACTCCTCCCTCCTGACGGTGGCTCAGGGCGCCACGGAGTCGAAGCCGGTGAATCCGCTCGGGTCGTGGCGGCCGAAGCTGCCGTGCTCGAAAATTCCGTATCCCGTCTGCCCGTTCAGGGTGAAGCGCGCGGCGTGGTCGATGACGCCGTAGGCGGCCAGGGGGTGGGCGGCGGGGTCCGACAGGTCGTAGGAACGGCGGTCGGTCCAGTCGCGGCCGCGCCAGGTGCCGTGCTGCCAGTCGTCGGCGGGCGGGTAGCCGGCGCCCACGGCAAGCGGCAGTGAGGCGAGGACCCGCACGCCGAGCTCCAGGGGTTTGCGGTCGTCGGGGTCGGTGAGGTGGATGACGGCGCGCTCGGGGTGCCGGGTGCCGGAGCGGTAGACGATGTCGGCCTGCGGCCAGCCGAGTTGGCGGTCGCGCAGGCCGGGGCGGACGAGCGTGGCGTCGTTGAGGGTGCGGTAGCCGTCGGCGTCCTCCTGGGCGATGACCATGAGGAAGCGGTCGTCGAAGCGGACCGGGCACCAGATCCAGTGGAAGCCCTCGGTGGCGAACTCCTCCTCCAGGAGCCCGCGTTCCTCGCCGGGGATGGGCCGCACGCCCCAGCTGCGGTCGCGCGTCGCGGTCCACTCCCCCGGCGCCACGACCGTCTCGTCGCCGCCCGCCCTGATCACTCCGGAGGGCCGCCCGGCCTGCACGAAGCGGCGCCCTTCGAGGGTGAGCCGGTCGCCGCGGCGCTGGATGTGGTGCGGCTCCCACAGGGCGGGGAAGTCGGCGGTCCAGGTGAGGTCGTACGAGAGGGAAGCGGGGTCGTCCGGATCACCCGCGCACTCCAGCCGGATGCGGCGCAGCGGCTCGTCCACGGTGATGCGCAGCGGGCCGACGCGGAGGTTCATCCGGTCCTCGCCGAGGGCGTCACTGGCCCGTACGGCGTGGAGCGTGTCCCCGGTACGCAGCGTGGCGTACGCGTCGATGACACCGGTGTTCGGATAGACGCCGAGCCCGAGGATGAGCAGGGCGCGGCCCCGGTGGTCGAAGAGGTGGAAGATGCACCGGTCGTAGGCGTTGCGGTCGCCTGTCGCGACGTGCTTCATCGACAGGGGGACCTGGTGCACGGGGTATTCGTCGAGCGGGACCGGACGGTCGTCTGCCACGTCAAACCTCCCTGGTTGCACGGCAGTTCAGGGCGGCCGGGGCAGTGGGGGCCTCCGGCGCGGAGTTGACGGTACGTCAGTTGGCGGGACGGAGCCAGACACGCGCGCGACCCGCGCCGCGCCTCGCCGTGTCTCACCGCGCCTCGCCGCGTCTCCTCGTGCGGCCACTGGGCCGGACGGGCACGCCGGGCACAGACGCTCGATTCTCCGGGACGGTGACTTCCGTGCGGCGGCCGCCGTTGGTCTGGCATGACCCCCACGGACACGGGCGCCGACATGGGCCCGGCGCACTACCCCACCGGACGCCGACGGCGCACCCTGGTGACGTTGCCCGGCGCCGCAGAATCGGTTCCCCAGCGGCCTCAGGACCCCCCGCCGCACCCGCACTCACCTGCGCACCACCAGCCGCACCAGTACGCCTACCAGCAGCAGCCCCAGCAGGCGTACCCGCAGCCCCACCAGCAACCGCACCAGCTGTACCAGCACCCGCAGCAGCACCAGCAGCCGCACGTCCAGGACCCGCCGATCTACGGGGCGCTGCTCCGCCTCTGGGCCGACCGCGGCCGGACGCTGCCCGGGCGCCACGACCCCGAGTGGGCGCGGCTCGTGGCGCCGCCGGTCAGCCAGTCCTTGAACTACGGCCCGTTCAGCGCGAGTCGGGGCCCGCGAGGTGACGTGCGATGACCATGCGCTGGATCTGATTGGTGCCCTCGACGATCTGCAGCACCTTGGCCTCGCGCATGAGGCGCTCCACGGGGAAGTCCGCGGTGTATCCGTACCCCCCGAGGACCTGCACGGCGTCCGTCGTCACCTTCATCGCGGCGTCCGTGCACAGCAGCTTGGCCATGGCCGCCTGCTTGGCGAACGGGCGTCCGGCGTCGCGGAGCCTGGCCGCGGCCAGATAGAGCGACCGCCCGGCCTCGATCTGTGTCGCCATGTCCGCGAGCATGAAACGCAGCCCCTGGAAGTCGGCGATGGGCCGGCCGAACTGCTTCCGCTCGGTGGCGTACGCGACGGCCTCGTCGAGCGCGGCCTGGGCCACGCCGATCGCGCAGGCCGCGATGCCGAGCCGCCCCGAGTCGAGCGCGGAGAGCGCGATGGCGAAGCCCTGCCCCTCGTCGCCGATGCGGCGCGAGTCCGGGACACGTACGCCGTCGAAGTTGATCTGGGCGGTGGGCGAGCCCTTCATGCCCATCTTCTTCTCGGGCACCGCGGCGCTCAGCCCCTCGGCGTCGCCCGGCGCCAGGAAGGCCGTGATGCCGCGGGCGCCCTCGCCGCCGGTGCGGGCCATGACCGTGTAGAAATCGGCGATGCCGCCGTGCGTGATCCAGGCCTTGGTGCCGGTGAGGACCCAGCCCTCGTCGTCCCTGACGGCCTTCGTGGTCAGCGAGGCCGCGTCGGACCCTGACGCGGGCTCGGACAGGCAGTACGCGCCGAGGAGGCCGCCGCCGAGCATGGCCGGCAGGTGCTCGGCCTGCTGCTCCTTGGTGCCGTAACCGGCGAGGGCGTGGCAGGACAGGGTGTGGACGCTGACGCCGAGACCGACGGTCAGGCGTGCGGCGGCGAGCTCTTCGAGTACCTGGAGGTAGACCTCGTACGGCTGGTCGCCGCCGCCGAACTCCGCGTCGTACGGCAGTCCGAGGAGGCCGGAGTCGGAGAGCAGCGTGAAGACCTCGCGGGGAAAGCGCCCGGCGTCCTCTTCCTCGGCCGTCTTCGGGGCGATCTCGCGCTGGGCTATGTCCCGGACCAGCGAGAGCAGATCCCTGGCCTCATCCGTGGGCAGCTGACGGTCCACCGACGGTGCGATGCGGTCGGGCATGACGCTCTCCTCCCTGTGGGGCTGCGGCGGACGCCCGCGCTGGGTGGGGCGGCGCCGCCGGGAAACGATGCCGAGCCGGGCTCTCCCTCCGGGTCACGGAGGCAGCTGACCTGCGGCTGTGGCGCGTTGAGTATGACCGATCGGCGGCAGCCAGTCACTAGTTAACGACCGCTTACTTGAAAGATAGCCGAAGATCGCCGCTGGCGGCCCGATTGGTACGAACCATTGACCGCACTGGTCTAGTCCTCCTACTGTTCCCCCGAACGTCTGAACGCGTTCATGCCAAGTCGCACCAGCAGGTCCACAGCACTTCTTCCCCCTCCCGGTTTCCCCCCACGAGGAGTCACGATGCTCAGACCGCACACCTCCCGCGCCTCGTTCCGGGCGCTCCTCGCCGCCGCCTGTTGCACCGCCCTCGGCGCGGGACTGCTGGCCGGCGCGGGCAGCGCCGCCGCCGAGCAGGACCGGTCGACGCCGACCAAGGCCGCCGCCGGTTCCAAGGTCGTCGGATACTTCACCGAGTGGGGTGTCTACGACCGGAACTACCACGTCAAGAACGTCGAGACGTCCGGCTCCGCTGCCAAGCTCACGCACATCAACTACGCCTTCGGCAACGTGCAGGGCGGCAAGTGCACGATGGGCGACGCCTACGCGGCGACCGACAAGGCCTACACCGCGGGCCAGGCCGTGGACGGCGTCGCCGACACCTGGGACCAGCCGCTGCGCGGCAACTTCAACCAGCTGCGCAAGCTGAAGAAGAAGCACCCGAACCTCAAGGTCCTCTGGTCGTTCGGCGGCTGGACCTGGTCGGGCGGGTTCACGGAGGCGGCGAAGAACCCCGCGGCCTTCGCCCAGTCCTGCTACGACCTCGTCGAGAACTCCAAGTGGGCCGACGTCTTCGACGGCATCGACATCGACTGGGAGTACCCCAACACCTGCGGCCTCACCTGTGACACCAGCGGCCGCGCGGCGTACAAGAACCTGATGTCCGCGGTCCGTTCGAAGTTCGGCAGCGGCAACCTCGTGACCTCGGCGATCCCGGCCGACGCCTCGACGGGCGGCAAGCTCGACGCCGCCGACTACGCGGGCGCCGCCCAGTACGTCGACTGGTACAACCCCATGACGTACGACTACTTCGGCGCCTGGGACGCGAAGGGGCCGACCGCCCCGCACTCGCCGCTCACCTCCTACAGCGGCATACCGAAGGACGGCTACAACTCCGACGCCACCATCAAGAAGCTCAAGGGCCTCGGCGTCCCCTCGAACAAGCTGCTGCTCGGCATCGGCTTCTACGGCCGCGGCTGGACGGGCGTCACACAGAAGGCGCCGGGCGGCACCGCGACGGGCCCCGCCGCGGGCAAGTACGAGCAGGGTATCGACGACTACAAGGAACTGAAGACCAAGTGCCCGGCCAACGGCACGGTCGGCGGGACCGCGTACGCGCACTGCGGGAACAGCTGGTGGAGTTACGACACCCCGGCCACCATCGCGGGGAAGATGAACTACAAGAACCAGCAGGGCCTCGGCGGCACCTTCTTCTGGGAGCTGAGCGGGGACACGTCCAACGGTGAGCTGATCAAGGCCATCAACTGACGTCACGTACGCGGCAATCGGGGCGGGGGCCGGTCGGCTCCCGCCCCTTTCGCGCGGGTCCGTTCAGGGGTGCACCGGCGCCGGGTACGACGGCTCGAAGTCCTCGACGACCCGCAGCGTGTCCCCGAGGGTGCGCACCAGGAGCGAGCCGACCGTCTCGCGCGTCAGCTCCCGGTGACCGATCCAGTCGAGCGTGATGCCCTCCACGCTGCACAGCCAGCCGAGCAGCGCGGTGCGCGCCAGCTGCGGTATGTCCTTCCTGCCGTACGCCCCTTCGGCGATCGCGGTGATCAGCGCCTCCCGCACGCCGTCCCGTATGGCGTGCACCTCGGCGTCGAAGCCGACGCCGCCGCTGATGATCGTGCGGTACGCGGCCTGGTGGTGCTCGGCGTAGCGCAGATAGCCGTCGATCGTGCGCTGCACGCGCTCCACCGGCGGCAGGTCGTCGTGACGGCCGGCGCGCGCCACCAGATCGGTGACGGAGTCCTCGATGATCGCGAGGTAGTAGCCGCGCTTGGACTTGAAGTAGTAGTAGATCAGCCCTTTGGCGACGCCCGCCTGCTTCGCGATGTCGTCCATCGACAGAGCGTCGTAGGACGTGTCGGCGAACAACTTCCGGCCGGTGGCGATGAGTTCGGCGCGGCGTACCGCGGAGCGGTCGCTGCCGCGCTGTTGACTATTATTCAATTTCGGCCCTAGTCTCCAACTGCCTCGGGAAGTCCGCAGTATGGCAGACCAGTGCCTCCTGCCGGTTCGGCTCCCGACGGCGCTTCACGCACTCCCCTTACGCACGCCACGCACCGCGAAATGACGTACGGGAGGAAGACAGTGGGCGCAGCACGCAGCGCGTTACGCGAGGGCAGAACATCCTGGAAGAAGACGGCCGTGGTGGCCCTGCCGGCCGTCCTGGCCGTCGGCGTCATGGCCTCCGTGATGGCCGAGGGCGCACTCGCCGCGTCCTTCGCCGTCTCGGGCACCAGCTTCCAGGTGTCGTCCGGCAAACTGACCAGCGACGGCCTGTCGTCGTACGTGCAGACGGACCGGGACGTCGACGGCAAGGGGCACCCCGTGGCGCTCCTCGGGATCGGCGACGCCACCCTCACCGACATCTGCCAGGCCGCCGCGGTGAAGACCCCGGTCGGCACCGTCGTCTTCAAGCTGACCGCGGGCGGCGACGCCGGAAAGGTCACGGCCAGCAACCTCGTCATCGACGGCGAGGACCTGGTGGGCGACGCCCGCTTCGGCACCGCCGAGATCGGCCGGGACGCCTCGACGCTCGACGAGGTGCCCGGGGTCAAGGGCGAGAAGGGCAAGTTCGGGCTGCAGGCCGGGGACATCGAGGTCGCCGGGGTGAGGTCGCACGCCTGGTCGGCGACCGGGGGCAACTTCCGGCTCAAGGGCATGCGGGTCGACGTCAGCCTCGGTGGCAAGAAGTGCTTCTGACCGGCGGCGGCAGGGGCGGGGTCAGGCCCTTCCGCACGGACGGCGGCGGCCGGCTCGACCGGCGGCTGCCGTGGCCCGAGCAGCGCCGGGCCGTCCGCAGATGGCGGCGCACCCGGCCGTTCTGGGGCGGGCTGCTGCTGATCCTCGGCGGCGCCGAGCTGGTCCTGACCCCGCTCTCGCCCCTGACCGTGCTCGTCAGCCTGGGGCTCGGCGGGATCGCGGCGCTCGGCATCGGGATCGCCCTTGTCGTGGCGGGGCTCTTCCTCTGGCTGCTGCCGCACGCGCACCACTACGTGAGCATCAACGCTTTGATCCTGTCGGTGCTCTCGTTCGCGGCGACCAACCTCGGCGGGTTCCTGGTCGGCATGCTGCTCGGGATCGCGGGCAGCGCCATGGGGTTCGGGTGGACGCCGGTGCCGAGGGACGCCGAGGAGGACCCGGCGCGCCCCAGGGTGCGGGACGGACAGGGCACCCGGACGCTCGGCGTGCTGCTGCCGGTGGCGATCGTCGCGGGGCTCGTGGTGCACGGGAGCCCCGCGCGGGCGGCCCCGGCGGTGCCGAAGGCGGCTCCCGCGGAGGCGGTCGTGGCGACGCGCGTCCCGCCGACCATCACCACGACGCTCTTCGCGCCGCAGGGCTTCATCCTGGCGGGCGTCCGCGAGATCCCCACCGCGGACGGTCCTTTGAAGGTCATGGTGCTGCGGATGAAGGCGGCCTCGCTCACCGACTACCGGCTCAGGACGCGCGACGGGAGCGAGGAACTCGCCCTGAGTGCCGACACATTGGACCTGAGCGGTGCGGTCACGCTCTATCTGACCAGGTTCAAGGGGTGCCTTGAGGGCGTCCTCTGCCTCACCTTCACGCCCGACAAGCTGCCGGTGCCGCCCGTCGTGCCGCCGTTCGTCTTCATGACGGACGTGAGCGCCGAACAGGCGCTGGTCACCTCGGACTCGATCGTGGCGGGCGGGCTCGCCCTGAAAGCCTCGGCGTGAGGGGCCCGGCATGATCCAGATTCAGGCCGCCCTCTTCTGGGCGTACGCGATCGGCGCGACGTTCGCCGTCTCGGCCGGGCGGCAGCTGCAGGTGTGGGAGCGGATCAACGCGGGCGAGGGGCCGCGCACCCGCAGCCGGGCCGCCAACCCCTATCTCGCCCTCACCACCCTCTTCGCCGCCGTCCTGCTGGTGCCGACCGGCCTCTTCTTGTTGTGGCAGAACCCGTCCTGGGCGACCATGCACGTGGCGGAAGGGCCCGACGACGTGTGGGCGGGGTTCGTGCTGTTCTACGCGGGCGGGATCCCGGTGGCCGCGATCCTCGGGTTTTTGGTGGCGCAGGCGCTGGTGCTCGTGGGCGCGGGCTACTGGGCGTACCTGAGCTGCGTCGGCGGGTACTTCCTGCTGTTCGGCACGTGGATCCACGGCTGGGACGGCAGCGGGTACGAGCGCTTCCTGTCGTCCGGCGCCGGGGACTTCGCCGACTGGCCGCGGGACAGCGTCATCAACCACGTACTGGACTTCCTGACGTCCGGGACGTTCCTCGCGCTGCTGCTCTTCGGGGCCGCGGTGATCGGCACCATGCTGGTGACCGAGATCGGCTGGCTCATGGAGGGCTGGTCGCTGCCGGGCGCCGACGAGGACCGCAAGGTGCAAAGGCTCCTCGCCGTCGTGATCGCGGCGGCCGGGGTCTACGGGCTGCCGTTCGTGGGCGCGCTCTTCGCCAGCGTGCTGGTGCGCCTCGTCGGCGGCTGGCTCGGCCTCCCGCTGTTCGCGGTGGCGGCCGGTGTGACGCTGCTGCACCGGCGCTCGCCGGTGCGGTGGCTGTACGGGCTCGTGGGGGTGCCGGAGCGGCACTGGCGGGCGGGCCTTGAAGAGCCCGACCGCACCGGCGGTCAGGAGAGCGGCGTCACATCAGGCCGATCTGGGTGACGAGCATCGCGAGGACCACGACGAGGGTCCAGCCCGCGAGGTGCTCAAGGAGCTTCGGCCCGTCTTCCTCGGGGCCGCCGGTGCGGGCCTTGGCGCGGACGGCGGTGGCAGAGGTCGCAGTCATGTCTTCTCACTGACGTTCGTCTGGCAGGTGACTTCCCCCCAGGTGATCCCTCGCGTTCGCACGCCGGACGGGATCCCTCTCCACCATGCCAGCAGAAGCGGCTTTCGCGGGAGAGACCTTGCTCACCCCACAACTCGGACACGGCACCGCGCGTCTACCTACGGACGGCGGGGTGTCTCCCCCGTCCGTATCCGCGTGCACCGTACGACCGAGAGGTTTCCGATGAGCACGAACCGGACGACGCCGCCCCGCTCGCGCCGCAGAGCGCGGCTCGTTCTCGCGGCCGCGATCACCGCGGCGGCCGCCCTGACCGCACCCGTCTCGCAGGCCGCACCGGCCGCCGCCGAGAAACCGGCCACCGCCGAGAAGCCGTCGCCGGGCGCGCCCGGCCTCGGCGACCCGATGTTCCCGCTGGACGGGAACGGCGGCTACCAGGTGGACCGCTACTACCTGGACTTCGACTGGCAGGCGCCCAGGACCCCGTTCGAGGCGACGACGACGATCAAGGCCCGGTCGACGCAGGCACTCTCGCGCTTCAACCTGGACTTCGGCGGCAACACCCTGCACACCGTCACCGTGAACGGCACCGCGGCGCTCGCCTCCCGTACCGGCGACGAGCTGACGGTCACCCCCAAGTCCCCGATAGGCAAGGGCAGTTCCTTCACCGTCAAGGTCACCTACACCGCCGACCCGACGCAGACGCGGCACCGCGACGACGCGATCGAGGACTACGGCTGGATACCCACGCCCGACGGCACGGTGGTCTACCCGCAGCCCAACGGCTCCCGGCTGATCTTCCCGGGGAACGACCACCCGAGCCAACGCGCGCCGATCACCTTCCGGATCACCACGCCGGGCGACCGCACGGCCGTCGCCAACGGCAAGCTGGTCTCGCGGACCGAACGCCCCGGCGGCCGGGTGCGCTGGACGTACGACTCCGAACAGCCGCTCTCCACCCAGCTCGTGCAGCTCGCCATCGGCACGTTCCGGCTGATCGACGGCGAAGGGCCCGGCGGCCTGCCGCTGCGCGATGTCGTCCCGGACTCGCTGGTCGAGCCGACGGCGGCGTACCGGGCCCTCACCCCCGACCATCTGAAGTGGCTGGAGGGGAAGCTCGGCCCCTACCCCTTCGACCGCTACGGCGTCCTGGTCGGCGACACCGATCTCGGCGTGGCCCTGGAGACCCAGACCCTCTCGCTCGTCCCGAAGGCGGACCTGCTCGGCACGCGGGTCGACGCCGAGCGGAACCTGGTGCACGAGCTGACCCACCAGTGGTTCGGCGACAGCGTGGCCCTCAAGAGCTGGTCCGACCTGTGGCTGAGCGAGGGGCACGCCCGCTTCTACGAGCGGGAGTACTCCGAGCAGCACGGCGGGGACAGCTTCGAGGCCGCCATGAAGACCGCCTACCAGGCCCACGACCAGTGGCGCAGGGACTACGGCGCCCCCGCCGAGCCGACCGAGCCGAACCTGTTCAAGCGCATGCGGTACGACGGCTCGGCCCTCGTCCTGTACGCGCTGCGCGAGCACGTGGGCGACGCCACGTTCCAGCAGATCGAGCGTGCCTGGGTGCGCGGCTTCAAGGGCCGTACGGCGAGCACCCAGCAGTTCGTCGACCTGGCGTCGAAGGTCGCGGGCCAGGATCTGGCGGGCTTCCTGCACCCGTGGCTGTACGGCGACAGGACGCCGCCGATGCCGGGCCACCCGGACTGGGTGGTGGACCCGGCCACGTGACCCAAGGTGAGCACATTGCCCGAAATGCGCTACTTCTCCGCATCTCATAGCGTGGGGGCATCCCCGACCAGAGGAGCCGTCATGGGCGACAACGCCATGGACAAGGCAAAAGGCAAGGCCAAAGAGATGATGGGCAAGGCCTCCGGCAATGACCGGATGGCAGCCGAGGGCAAGACCGACAAGGCCAAGGGCAAGGCGAAGGACACCGCGGACGACATGCGCGACAAGGCCGAGGGCATGCGCGACTCGTTCCGCGAGGACCGCTGACCCTGACCCCGCGCCGTGCCCGCTCTCCCGCACGGGAGGGCGGGCACGCGTGTGTCACCGGGGCCACCGGCAGGTGGACGGCGTCACCTCCGCGCCCGGACGCCCCCGCCGCCCGGACAGGCCACGTGCAGGCGAACGGTGGCACCGCCCGCCGACGCGCCGTGGATGGCATGGGTGGTGTACGGCTGACCCGGGCGGATGGGCTGATCACACCGGGCGCAGAGCATCACGGGCCTCCCGCACCTGCTGTTGCAGCCGTCTGCCCTGGGGGCAGTACGCGAGGCGTCGGCAGGGCTCGCACCGGTCGAGGTGGTCGAGGAGCCTGCCCTGCCGCTCGGCGACTCTCGCGAGCCTCACAACGCTCCCCCCGCGGCACAGCACGGGCAGGCACGGGGAAACACGTCGGCGCGGTGGTCGACGGCCACGTCCGGACGGCTGCCGAGGTCGACGGCGGTGGCGTTGTCGAGGGCGACCCCGCAGGAGACGCACGCGCGGCCGCGGCGCTGGAGGTCGCTCAGTTCCGAGCTCAGTTCCGACAGGGCTGGGGTTTGCTGCACATCCATAAGGTCCCCGCATTCGGTGATCAGGTCTGTCGTGACCGTAGAACGCGGTACCCGCCGACAGGGTGCGCGAAATGCATGTATTGGTCCCGGAACGCGTCCGAGCCTTCGGGTTCCACTCGGGTTCCGCTCGGGCCCGGCCGGGCTCTGACGCATCCTCGCTCCTCCGGACGGGGGGCCGACCTAACCTGTCGCAGTGACGCGGAACTGCCGACGACATGACGTGAGAGGCGCAGACAAGTGGGGTTGGACGGAAAGCACTTCGGAGACTGGACGCCGGTGCACGCGGCCTGGCAGACAGTGGTCGAAGGGGTCACGGGCGCGATGGCCTACATCATCGACGACCACTGGGACATCCTGGTGTACAACGCCGAGTTCAAGGCCCTCTTCCCCGGCGGCCGGACACCGACCAACATCATGCGGTGGATGCTGCTCGACGACGTGGCCCGTGAGGAGACGCTGGTGAACTGGGCCGAGGACTGGGCGCGAGGAGCCTGTCCGGCCGTCAGACGGGCGGTCACGAACCACCCGGCCGATCCCGCGCTGGTCAATCTGGCCCACGAGGTCCGCTGCCATCCCCTCGCGGGGCCCATCTACCTGGCGACCGTGGCGTCCCACGCCCTGCACCCCGACGGTGCCGTGCGGCAGATCAACCACGCCATCAAAGGACCGGGCTGGGTGATCGCGACCGCCGCCGCCCCGCTCCCGGAGATCGCCTCCCAGTTCGTGATGATGCAGTACCGGCAGGGCCCGACCCGCCCCCACCAGCCACCACCGCTGAGCACGGACACGGTGCGCAGGCGCGCGGCGCCCCGGCCCGGCCACGGCCACGGCCCCCACTGAACCGTCGGGGAGGCGCCCGCTCCCCCGCGGAGACGGGCGCCTCCCCGTCCATCGGGTCCGTCCATCCGGTCCGTCCATCGGGCCGTCCATCGGGCTTCAGCGCACCCCGACGGCGGCCAGCGCGGCACGCTGTCGCGCGGACGGTCGCGCCGGGAAGTACAGGTAACAGACGCCACCCGTGCCCGATACGACCTTGCCCGAGGCGTTGTAGCGCTTCGTTCTCAGCCAGATGTTCTCCCACTCACGCCGACGGTAGACGCGGCGCACCGCCGGATCGCTCGGCGACGCCGGGTCATTGGCGATCACGTCGCCGTCCGCCGTGAAGCCGATGACCGTCATCAGGTGGCCCGCCGTGCCGTAGCCCGCGCCCGTCAGCTCCTCCTTGAGGAACGACTGGGACGTTATGGCCGGGATGCCCGCGGCGATCAGCGTCTCGAGGTCCGTGAGCGAGGTGAGCCGGGTGACGACGCCCTGGAGGTCCTTGTACGTCGCCGCGTACGCGGCGTTGAAGGGCCAGTTGCCGCAGCCGTTGTACTGGTAGTCGAACGTACGCCGGGCCGCATGGCACACCTGCGGGTCGGCGTACGACGGGTCGACCCAGGCCAGTTCCTCGGGCGTCGGCCCGCGGCCCCAGTACTCGATGATCATCTGCGAGGACGTCGGGCTGCACCAGGCCTCGCCTCCGTTGTCGTACTCCGGATACTGGCCCGCGTGGATCTCCTGGGAGTAGCGCGGGACCTTCAGTTCCCTGGCGGGGCCCGGCTTCGACGCGGGCACCGTGAAGCGGTCGGGGACGGCCGAGGCCATCGCGCCGAGCCGCCACACCGTAGGGGTGGCGGTGGCGCCCGGCTTGCGGTGGAGCGTCAGGCGCAACTGGTACGAGACGACCCGCGGGCCCGCTGCCGCGTCGTCGACGGAGAGCGTGTCCGTCCAGACCGTCGACTTGCCGTCGGTCTGGTCGTCCACGGAGGTCCGCCGGATGTCGGTCTCCTGATTGTCGCCCGAGGTCCAGCGGCCCATCACGTACCAGGGGCTCTTCGTCCCGTCGGCGTACGTCCCGCACAGTTCGACCTGGAGCCAGGTGCCGGGCGGCGTGCGGGCGTTCCAGGACGCGATGACCTCCGTGGCGGGGACGGCGGAGCGGTGCGCGGGCGCTGTCCACCGGGCGTACTCCCAGGTGGCCGTCCTGCCGGTGTGCGGGTCGGTGTAGTCGGTGCGGCCCACGGGCTTCTTGATCCGCAGACCGGGGCGGGCGCCGGTGACGAGGGCGGTGCCCTCGGCGGTGCCGGTGCTCCAGTCCTTGAGCGAGACCCAGAAGCGGTTGTCCACGAGCCGGTCCGCGCGCGGGGCGCCGCTCCGGTCGGCCGCTCTGCCCGCGGCCAGGGCGGGTGCGGCGGTCGCCGCGAGGGCGGTCACGGCGGCGGCCGTGGCAAGGACGGATCTGCGGGAGATGTCGTCGGTACGGTCGGTTCTGCCTGCTCGGTCCATGGAGGGGACCCCCAGTCGACGTGGTTTCCGGCGGGATCCGGAAGGTCGGGTCAGGTGCACGGAAGTGGGCCAACCATGGCGGTTACCGGCCGACTTCTGCCAGCGGTCCAGGCACTGCCGTACGCACCAATATTGGCCTCAACCAATGGCATGACCTGCGACGGCGCGCGGAACACATCCTTCCGCGGTCGTACCCTTGCCGGTGATGACCGGACAGCACCCGCACGCCCCGCTCCCCGCGCTCCCCCGCCTCGCCGACGCGCTGCGCCGCCTGCCGCCCTCCTGCGGGCCCGTCCGGCTGATCGCCGTGGACGGCCACGCGGGTTCGGGCAAGTCCACGTTCGCCCGGCGGCTCGCCGAGGCGGCCGGTGACGCGCCCGTCCTGCGGCTCGACGACATCGCGAGCCACGACGAGCTGTTCGGCTGGACGGAGCGGCTGCGGCGGCAGGTCATCGGGCCGCTCTCCCGCGGGACGACGGCGCACTACGCGACGTACGACTGGCACGAGCGCCGCTTCGGCCCCGCCGACACCCCCCTGCCGCCCGCACCCGTGGTGCTCGTCGAGGGCGTCGGGGCGGGTCGCCGGGCGCTGCGCCCGCACCTTGCCGCGGTGCTCTGGATGGACGTGCCGCAGGAGGAGGCGTGGCGGCGGGGGCGCCGACGGGACGGGTCGGTCCAGAGTGACTTCTGGGACGGCTGGGAGCCCGCGGAGCTCCGGCACTTCGCCGAGGACCCCTCCCGGCCCTTCGCCGACCTCTTGGTACGACAGTGCCCAGAGGGATACCAAGTGATTACCGGGCCCCATGGGGCACCCTCAGACACACAAATTGTCACACAGAGTGATGACCCATCGGCGGTCCGCTGACCCTCCGGGAAGCCGCTTCCGTATGACCCCGCGAGTTTCCGCGAGTGCCCCAACTCTGCTTGACCCAGGGCCCTTACAGGACTTACGTTCTGAATGTGCGGTCTCAACGGACCGCCCGCAGACACGAAGCCCCCGGTTGTTCCCCCGTGATCGGGGGCTTCGTTCTGCCCTCAGCGGTCGATTTCCGGCCGCCGCGAGCCAGCATTCGCTTACCGTCGGTCACCATCCGATCGCCTCCCCGACGGCCCTTTCCGGCCGATCCGCCGGTGCGGCACCCTACGGCCGACCGCTCCTCCGCAGGTACGATGCGTATCGGTGCGCCTTTTCGGACGGCTGCTCTGCGCATCGAATCAACTCCCGTCCGCAGCACAGTCGTTCAGCGCAGTGGTTCAGCGCAGTCGCCGGCGGGCACCGGTCCGGCGGTACGCAAACGGGGGCACGGTTTGTGGGGGACCTGATGGACTTCGACGCGGTGGGCTCACCCGCCCCGGCCGACCTCGCCTGGCTGCGAGGCGTCGACGCCTACACGATGGGCGCCTATCCGCAGGCGGAGGAGGAGTTCCGGACGGCGGTACGGATGGATCCCGGGATGGCCGACGGCTGGCTCGGGCTGCACGCCCTGCGCATCGACACGACGACGGCGCTGCTGCGCATGTTCCAGCACCGCGACCGCTTCGGGGAACAGCGCACCCGCCACGCACGCGCCCTCAACTCCTGGTACTGGCTGGGCTGGTGGGTACAGCCCGTCCTGGAGAGCACGCGCGACCTGCTGCTCGCACACGCCTCGCACTGGCTCGACGGCCGTCATGTCCCGGAGCTCGACCGGGCGTTGGCGGGCCTGCCACCCGTCGACGCGGACCCGCAGGTGCGCTTCCTGCACGCCTGCCGCTCCTACCTGGTCAAGGACTGGGAACAGTTGGTGCGGCACACCGACCCGCTGATCGACGACGCGATGCTGGGCATCGAGGCCGGGCTCTTCGGCGGCATGGCGCGGGTGCGCCTGGAGACGTACGGCCAGGCCGAGCCGCTCCTGTCCGCCGCCCTGATGCGCTGCCGCAGCGAGCAGCCGCAGCGCAAGGAGCTGCGGTACTGGCTGGCCCGCGCCCACGAGGGCACCGGCCGCTCGGCCGCCGCCCTGCCGCTGTACCGCGCGGTGCACCGGGTCGACGCCTCGTTCATGGACACCTCGGCACGGCTCGCGGCGATCGCCGAGGGCGACGGGTACGACGAGGCGGCCGACCTCGCCGCCGCGATCAGCCTGACCGGTGCGGGCCAGGACATGCTGGAGGGGCCCGACGGCATCGACACACTGTTCGGCACCGGCACGGAGGGGCGTGACCTGAAGGTCACCGGCCCGGACCTGCCCACCGTCGGTATCCCGTCGGCCACCGACTCCGCTTCCGGTTCCGGTTCCGGTTCCGGTTCCGCGGGACCCTCCGACACCGATGCCGTGCGCGAGAAGGCGATCATCCCGATCAAGGCCGGTCCCCCGCAGGTGCCGCCGGGCCCCACCGACCCCGCCCTGCTGGAGGCAGCGCTCTCCGAACTGGAGGGCATGGTGGGCATGGAGCCGGTGAAACGCCAGGTCAAAGCGCTCTCAGCCCAGCTGAACATGGCGCGCCTGCGCGCCGCCCAGGGCCTTCCCGTCCAGCCGCCGAAACGACACTTCGTCTTCTCGGGCCCCTCGGGCACCGGTAAGACCACCGTGGCCCGCATCCTCGGCCGCGTCTTCTACGCGCTCGGCCTGCTCGGCGGCGACCACCTGGTGGAGGCGCAACGCGCCGACCTCGTCGGCGAGTACCTCGGCCAGACGGCGGTCAAGGCCAACGAGCTGATCGACTCGGCCATCGGCGGGGTCCTCTTCGTCGACGAGGCGTACTCGCTCTCCAACTCCGGGTACGGCAAGGGCGACGCGTACGGCGACGAGGCGCTGCAGGTCCTCCTCAAGCGCGCCGAGGACAACCGGGACCACCTCGTCGTGATCCTCGCGGGCTACCCCGAGGGCATGGACCGGCTGCTCGCCGCCAACCCCGGTCTGTCCTCGCGCTTCACGACCCGCGTCGACTTCCCCTCGTACCGCCCCCTGGAGCTCACCGCCATCGGCGAGGTGCTCGCCGCGGACAACGGCGATGTGTGGGACGAGGAGGCGATCGAGGAGCTGCGCTCCATCAGCGGGCACGTCGTCGACCAGTCCTGGATCGACGAGCTCGGCAACGGCCGGTTCCTGCGCACCCTGTACGAGAAGAGCTGCGCCTACCGTGACCTGCGGCTCTCCGGCTACCCGGGTGATCCGGGGCGCGCCGACCTGTCGACGCTGCGGCTCCCCGACCTGATGCAGGCGTACGGCGAGGTGCTCTCGGGACGGGGACCGCAGGACACCCCGGGGCTCTGACACCCCGGGGCTCCACCGGCTCAGCCCACCGAGCTGACCGCCCGAGCGGCGTCCCTGCTCCCCTCCGGCGGTGTCCTCGGCAGCGTGACCCGGTGCGCGGGGTCGCGGACCTCGCCGACCAGGAGCTCCAGGACGTCCTCAAGGGCGACCAGGCCGAGCACCCTGCCGGACGCGTCGGCGACCTGCGCCAGATGCGTCGCCGCGCGGCGCATCACGGTCAGGGCGTCGTCCAGCGGGAGTTCGGACCGCAGCACGGTCATCGGCCGCCACACCTGCTGCGGCACGGCACGGTCGGTCTCCTCCAGGTCCAGTACGTCCTTGACGTGGAGGTAGCCCATGAAGGCGCCGTTCTCCGCGCAGACCGGGAAGCGGGAGTAGCCGGTGCGGCCGGTGAGCTCTATGACCCTGGCCGGGGTCACCGATGGCCCCACCGTCACCAGCGACGCCCGGTCGAGCAGGACGTCGGTGACCGGGCGCGAACCCAGCTCCAGGGCGTCCTCCAGGCGCTCCTGCTCGACGGGGTCGAGCAGTCCCGCCTGGCCCGAGTCCTCCACGAGGCGGCCCAGCTGCACGCTGGTGAACACCGCCTCGACCTCGTCCTTGGGCTCCACCTTGAACAGCCGCAGGACGAGCCGCGCACAGGCGCCGAGCGCCACGGTCACCGGACGGCACAGCCGCGCGAAGGCGACCAGACCGGGGCTGAACCAGAGGGCGGTCTTCTCGGGGGCCGCCATCGCGAGGTTCTTCGGGACCATTTCGCCGACGACGAGGTGGAGGAAGATGACGACGGCGAGCGCGATCACGTAGCCGAGCGGGTGGATCATGCCCTCGGGCAGCTGCGCCGCCTCGAAGACCGGCTCCAGGAGGTGGGCGACGGTCGGCTCGGCGACGGCACCGAGCGTCAACGAGCAGACGGTGATGCCGAACTGGGCGGCCGCCATCATCTGCGGCAGGTGCTCAAGGCCGTAGAGGACCTGGCGGGCCCGCTTGGTGTCCAGCGGCTCGATCTGGCTGCGGCGCACGGAGACGAGCGCGAACTCCGCGCCCACGAAGAAGCCGTTGGCGAGCACGAGCAGGACGGCGAAGAGAAGTTGCAGCAGGCTCATCGCAGGGCCTCCGCGGCAGTGCCCGCGCCGTTGTGGGCGGCACCGGCCTCCTGGACGCGGACGAGTCGCACCCGCTCCGCGCGGTAGTGGCCGACCTGGCGCACCGAGAGCCGCCAGCCCGGGAGTTCGGCCCGGTCACCGGGGGCCGGGATGCGGCCGAGCAGATCGGCGACGAGACCGGCCACCGTCTCGTACGGCCCCTCGGGCACGTCGAGTCCTATCCGCTGGAGCGTGTCGACCCGGCAGCTGCCGTCGGCGTCCCACGCGGGCCCGCTGTCCTCGGCCGGCGCCACGCAGAGCTCGGGCAGGTCGAAGCGGTCGTGCTCGTCGCGGACTTCGCCGACGAGTTCCTCGACGATGTCCTCCAGGGTCACGACGCCCGCCGTGCCGCCGTACTCGTCGACGACGACGGCTATCGGCTGTTCGCTGCGCAGCCGCTCCAGGAGGGGCTGCACGGGCAGCGTCTCGGGGACGAGCAGCGGGGGCTGCGCGATGCGGCGCACGGGCGTCCTGAGCCGCTCGTGGGCGGCCACCGCGAGGGCGTCCTTGAGGTGCACCATGCCGACGATTTCGTCGATCCGCTCGTTGTAGACGGGGAAACGGGACAGGCCGGTGGCGCGGGTCAGGTTCACCACGTCCTCGGCGGTCGCCGAGGACTGCAGCGCGCTGACCTTCACGCGCGGCGTCATGACGTGCTGCGCGGTCAGCTCGCCGAGGGAGAGGGTGCGCACGAACAGGTCGGCGGTGTCCTGCTCCAGGGCACCGGCCTGGGCCGAGTGCCGGGCCAGGGAGACCAGTTCACCGGGGGTGCGGGCCGAGGCCAGCTCTTCGGCGGGTTCGACGCCGAGGGTGCGCACCAAACGGTTGGCCACGGTGTTCAGGAGGGCGATCACGGGCCGGAAGAGCCGCGCGAACACGTGCTGCGGGCCCGCGACGAACCGCGCGACCTGCAGCGGCCTTGACACCGCCCAGTTCTTGGGCACGAGCTCGCCGATCACCATTTGCACGGCGGACGCGAGCAGCATGCCGACCACTACGGAGACACCGCCGACACCACCCTCCGGCACGCCGACGGCCGTGAACGGGCCCGCGAGCAGACGCGCGAGGGCCGGTTCGGCGAGCATGCCGACGACGAGCGAGGTGATGGTGATGCCGAGCTGGGTGCCGGAGAGCTGGAAGGACAGCTCCTTGAGGGCGTTGACGACCGTACGAGCCCGTCGGTCGCCGTCGGCCGCGGCCTTCTCCGCGTCCGGCCGCTCCACGGTGACGAGGCCGAACTCGGCCGCCACGAAGAAGCCGTTCGCGAGAATCAGCAGGAATGCCGCCCCGAGAAGCAGCAGGGGCACTGTCATGCCGCCGCCTCTCCGGTCGTGCCGGTCCCGGTATGCCGGGAGGGGGCGGCGCAGGTACTACAGGACGATCCGTCCATCGCCGGAGGGAGTCACTCCTCGGGTAGCAGGAGCCCCTGGGAGCCGGGCGGGCCCGTCGGGGGCGGGGCGGCGCACCGTGCGTGCCCCGCCACCAGATTAATCAAGACGTGCCACGGAACGTCCAGGCCCTAGTCTTCGCGAGCCGTTCGGGCATCCGCGAGGGCACGCAGGGCGCGGGCGTCGGTGACGGCCTGCTGCCTGGCGATGCCCGGCTGGATGCCCAGGGCGGGCAGGCTGGTGCCGTCGCTGAGGTTCAGGAACACCCAGGGGTCGCCGGGGCGGAGGTTGACCTGCACGATCTCGGCCCAGGCGAGGCGGCGGCTCGTCGCGATGTTGACGACGGTGACGCCGGACTCGTCGGCGACGACCTTGGGCCTGCTGAGCAGCGCGAGCACGGCGAAGAGCAGCGCGCCGGTGAAGACGAAGCTGGTCCGCTCCCCCGGGCTGAGCGCGGGAAGCAGGAAGGCGATCACCGTGATCACCACGAGGATCGCGACGCCCGCGGTGAGCAGGACGGCCCGGGTCCGCGTCGGCCGGAAGGTGACGGGCAGGGCGGGGAGGGCGGGGCTGGCGGGACTTTCAGGCATGCGGCGGTGCTCCTACCGGATCAGGGGCCGGTCAGAGGCGGCAGGCGTGGATGGCCGTGGTCAGGATGGCCCGCGCGCCGATGGCGTACAGGTCGTCCATGATCCGCTGGGCCTCCTTGGCGGGGACCATGGAGCGGACGGCGACCCAGCCCTCGTTGTGCAGCGGGGAGATCGTCGGCGACTCCAGGCCCGGGGTGAGGGCGACGGCCTGCTCCAGGTGCTCGGCGCGGCAGTCGTAGTCCATCATCACGTACGCCCTGGCGACCAGGACGCCCTGGAGGCGGCGCAGGAACTGCTGCACCTTCGGGTCGTCAGTGGCGGCGCCGGTGCGCCGGATGACGACCGCCTCGGAGCGCATGATCGGCTCGCCGAAGACCTCGAGGCCCGCGTTGCGCAGGGAGGTACCGGTCTCCACGACGTCCGCGATGACCTGGGCGACGCCCAGCTCGATGGCGGTCTCGACGGCGCCGTCGAGGTGCACGACGGCGGCGTCGACGCCCTGCTCGGCGAGGTGCTTGGCGACGATGCCCTCATAGGAGGTCGCGACGGTCTTGCCGGAGAGGTCCTTGATGGTGCTCGCCGTGCCCGGCTTCGCGGCGAAGCGGAAGGTGGAGCGGGCGAAGCCGAGCGGCAGGATCGTCTCGGCGTCGGCGCCGGAGTCGATCAGCAGGTCCTGTCCTGTGATGCCGATGTCGAGCCGGCCGGTCGCGACGTAGATCGCGATGTCCTTGGGGCGCAGGTAGAAGAACTCGACCTCGTTGTCGGGGTCGACGAGGACGAGCTCCTTGGACTCCTTGCGCTGCTGGTATCCGGCCTCATGGAGCATCGCCGACGCAGGTCCGGACAGTGAACCCTTGTTGGGGACGGCGATGCGCAGCATGAGGCGGGATTCCTTTGCGTGACGGGTGGGTCGGGCTGAGTTGGTGGACGTACGGCTCAGAGGTGGGCGTAGACGTCGTCGAGGGAGATGCCGCGGGCGACCATCATCACCTGTACGTGGTACAGGAGCTGCGAGATCTCCTCGGCGGCGGCTTCCTTGCCCTCGTGCTCGGCGGCCATCCAGACTTCGGCGGCCTCCTCGACGACCTTCTTGCCGATGGCATGGACGCCCTTGTCGACCAGCTCGGCGGTGCGGGAGGTCGCGGGGTCGCCGTAGGCGGCCTTGTGCTGGAGCTCGGTGAACAGCTCCTCGAAAGTCTTCTTGGACATGATGGTCGCCACTCTACGCGGCGGGACGGTCCCCCTCAGCGCCAGGGTTCGGAGACGGTACGGAGCGTGGTGGCGGTGGCCACGGCGGCGGTGACCGCCTCGTGGCCCTTGTCCTCGCGGGATCCCTCGATGCCCGCGCGGTCCAGGGCCTGCTCCTCGGTGTCGCAGGTCAGCACGCCGAAGCCGATCGGGACTCCGGTGTCCACGGTGACCTGGGTGAGGCCCTGCGTGACGCCCTGGCACACGTACTCGAAGTGCGGGGTGCCGCCGCGGATGACGACGCCGAGCGCGACGATCGCGTCGTAGCCGCGTCCCGCGAGGACCTTGGCGACGACGGGCAGCTCGAAGCTGCCGGGCACGCGGAGCACGGTCGGCTCGCTGATGCCGAGTTCGCCCAGGGCGCGCAGGGCGCCGTCGACGAGTCCGTCCATGACCTTCTCGTGCCACTGGGCGGCGATCACCGCGACGCGCAGGTCGCCGCAGTTCTTGACGCTCAGTTCGGGTGCACCCTTGCCGCTCACGCGCTTCTCCTTCAGATCCTCTGACCGTGGCCGGTATTTACTGGTTGCCGCAGGCGGACACTTCGGTGGTGTCCAGCCAGGGCAGGTCGTGCCCCATCCGGTCCCGCTTGGTGCGCAGGTACCGAAGATTGTGTTCGCCGGCCTCGACCGGCATGGGCTCGCGCCCGGTGACCTTGAGGCCGTGCCGCAGGACCGCGTCCGTCTTGTCGGGGTTGTTGGTCATCAGCCGTACGCCGCGCACGCCGAGGTCGCGCAGGATCTGCGCGCCCGCGCCGTAGTCCCGGGAGTCGGCGGGCAGGCCGAGCTCCAGGTTGGCGTCGAGCGTGTCGCTGCCGCGCTCCTGGAGCTCGTAGGCGCGCAGCTTGGAGAGCAGGCCGATGCCGCGTCCCTCGTGGCCGCGCAGGTAGACCACGACGCCGCGCCCCTCGGCGGTGATGCGCCGCATCGAGGCCTCGAGCTGCGGGCCGCAGTCGCAGCGCAGGGAGTGGAAGACGTCGCCGGTCAGGCACTCGGAGTGCAGGCGGGCCAGGACGTCCTCGCCGTCGCCGAGGTCGCCGTGGACGAGGGCGACGTGCTCGACGCCGTCGACGGTGGAGCGGTAGCCGTACGCGGTGAAGGTGCCGAACGCGGTCGGCAGGCTGACCTCGGCCTCGCGGCGGACGGTGGGCTCCGAGGAGTGGCGGTAGGCGATCAGGTCCTCGATGGAGATGATCGTCAGGCCGTGCTTGCGGGCGAAGGGGACGAGCTCGGGCAGGCGGAGCATCTTCCCGTCCTCGCCCGCGATCTCCACGATGGCCCCTGCGGGGCGCAGGCCCGCGAGCCGGGCGAGGTCGACGGCGGCCTCGGTGTGGCCGTTGCGCACGAGCACGCCGCCGGGCTTGGCGCGCAGCGGGAAGATGTGCCCGGGGCGCACGAAGTCGCCGGGTCCCGCGTCGCCCGAGGCGAGCAGCTGGAGCGTGGTGGCGCGGTCGGCGGCGGAGATGCCGGTGCTCACGCCGTGCGCGGCGGCCGCGTCGACGGAGACGGTGAAGGCCGTGCTCATCGACTCGGTGTTGTGCTCGACCATCTGCGGGAGGCGGAGCCGGTCGAGTTCGAGGGGCTCCATCGGGGCGCAGATCAGTCCCCGGCACTCGCTCATCATGAACGCGACGATCTCGGGGGTCGCCTTCTCGGCGGCGATGACGAGGTCGCCCTCGTTCTCGCGGTCCTCGTCGTCGACGACCACGACGGGGCGGCCCGCCGCGATGTCGCGGATGGCCTGCGCCACCGGGTCGAGCGTCAGGTCTTCGGCGGGTCCTGTGCCGTACCGAACAGGTGCCGTACTCATGCCGGGGCTCCTTCCATGACGGGCTGCGAGGCGGCGGTGCGGGAGCGCAGCCACCAGTCGCGCAGGCCCCAGAGGACGAGGGCGAGATAGACGACGTACACGAGTCCGGAGAAGGCGAGGCCGCTGCTGAAAGCGAGCGGTACGCCGACCACGTCGACGAGCAGCCAGGCGAACCAGAACTCGACGAGGCCGCGGGCCTGGGCGACCATCGCGGCGAGCGTGCCGACGAAGATGTAGGCGTCGGGCCAGGGGTTCCAGGAGAGGTCGGGGACGGCGCTGAACAGCGCGCCGACCGCGAGCGTGCCGACCGCGGTGCCCGCGAGCAGGACGCCCCGCTCCTTCCAGGTGGCGAACCGGATGGCGATGGAGCCGTCCTGCGCCCGCTGCCTGCCGCGCGTCCACTGCCGCCAGCCCCAGACCGCGACGCCGATGACGAGGAGCTGCTTGCCGATGCCGCCGGACAGCTGCGCCGAGGCGTACGCGGCGACGAGGATGACGCCGGAGAGGAACTGGGCGGGCCAGGTCCATATCGAGCGCCGCCAGCCGAGCGCGAGGGCGATGAGGCCGACGGTGTTGCCGATCATGTCGGACCACAGGATGTGCTGGTCGAAGGCCGTGAAGGCTTCGGAGTTGAGCCAGTTCACTTGGTGGCCTCCGGGGCAGGGGCCTGGCCGCGGTCGCCGAGCAGGCGCTCGACGTACTTGGCGATGATGTCGACCTCGAGGTTGACCGGGTCGCCGGGCTGCTTGATGCCGAGCGTGGTCAGCGCGAGGGTCGTGGGGATCAGGCTGATGGTGAAGTGGTCGGGGCCCGCGTCGACGACCGTGAGGCTGACGCCGTCGACGGTGATGGAGCCCTTCTCCACGACGTAACGGGAGAGGCCGTCGGGGAGCGAGATCTTGACGATCTCCCAGTTCTCGGACGGCTCGCGCTCGACGACGGTGCCGACGGAGTCGACATGGCCCTGCACGATGTGTCCGCCCAGGCGCGCGCCGACCGAGGTGGGGCGCTCCAGGTTGACGCGGGAGCCGACGGCGAGCGCGCCGAGGCTGGAGCGGTTCAGGGTCTCGGCCATCACGTCCGCGGTGAACTCGTCGCCCTCGTGCTCCACGACCGTCAGACAGACGCCGTTGACGGCGATGGAGTCACCGTGCTTCGCGCCCTCGGTGACCACGGGGCCGCGCAGGCGGAAGCGGGAGGCGTCGGGAAGGTTCTCGACGGCGGTGATCTCGCCAAGCTCTTCGACGATTCCGGTGAACACGTCAGTGCTCCTTCGCTACGAGGGTCGCGGTGATGCGCAGGTCGGGGCCGATACGGACGGTCTCGCGCACGTCGAGCCGCAACGCTTCGGTGATGGTCGTGATTCCGCCGCCGGTCAGGGCGGCGGGCCCCGCGCCGAGCAGCACGGGGGCGAGGTAGCCGACGACGCGGTCGACGGCGCCCGCGGCGACGAAGGCCCCGGCGAGCGTCGGGCCGCCTTCGAGGAGGACGGACCGCACGCCACGCGCGTGGAGCGTGTCGAGCAGGGCCGGGATGTCCAGGCCGCCCTCGGCGCGCGGGAGCCGGACCGTTTCTCCGGCTCGGTACGAGGGCGTGATGTCGTCGGCGACGGCGATCAGGGTCGGGGCCGCGTCGTCCAGGACGCGGGCGCCGGGCGTGACGGCGGTGCCGTTGGTGTCGAGGACGACCCGCAGCGGCTGCACGACGGCTGTTTTTGTGTCTGCGACGCCCCGCACGGCGAGGTGCGGGTCGTCGGCGCGCTGGGTGCCGGAGCCGACGACGACGGCGTCGCACTCGGCGCGCAGCCGGTGCACGTCGGCGCGGGCCTCGGCGGAGGTGATCCAGCGGCTCGTGCCGTCGGCGGCGGCGGTGCGGCCGTCGAGGGTGGCGGCGTACTTCCAGGTGACGTGGGGGCGGCCGAGCCGTACGGAGGTCAGCCAGGCGGCGTTCCCCTCCGCGGCCTCGGCCTCCAGGAGGCCCTGCTCCACGGAGATCCCGGCCGCCCGCAGGGTCTGCGCGCCGCCGGTCGCGGTGGGGTTCGGGTCGGCGACGGCGTAGACGACACGGGCGATCCCGGCGTCGATGAGCGCCTGCGCGCAGGGGCCGGTGCGGCCGGTGTGGTTGCAGGGTTCGAGGGTGACGAGGGCGGTGCCCCCGCGGGCTCGCTCGTCTGCCGCGCGCAGGGCGTTGACCTCGGCGTGCGGGCCGCCCGCGCGCTGGTGCCAGCCTTCGCCGACGCGTTCGCCCGCGGCGTCGAGGACGACGCAGCCGACGACGGGGTTGGGGCTGGTGGAGCCGAGTCCGTGCGCGGCCAGCGTGACGGCACGCTGCATCGCGGTTGCTTCGGCTGCGGCGGTGGCCACCGGGTCCTCCTGCCTCTTCGGGCACGGACTCCGGGGCACTGTCGATGACGACAGAACGTACGGGCAACGACACCTGTGGCGACGCCGACGCCGAAGGGACAGATGTCCCGGGAATTCCCGGAACCGCTCCTGGGAACGCCAGGAACGAGCCAACTACGACGGCGTGCAACAAAGATGCCCGCCCGCCGCGCACTGCCTCCCATCCGGACTTTCACCGTCGGTCCAGGAATTTCACCTGGTCAACCGGCCACTGGAGGTGGCCGGGTCGCGGACTGTAACCGCCGGTTCGGAATTACACCGACCCCGGAGTGCGCTGCTTCTGGTACGAGGCCAGTGTGCCATGGCCGGTCGAAGGCCATACGGGTGACCGACTGTGGCCTGGCTCACAGAATCACCATTCAACCAACTTGGTCCAGACCTATTGACGCACTGGTCTAGTCCTCTTAATCTCTGCGTCACCTCAGAGGAGCCGGAGCCGACGGTGTGCGCACGCCGGGGCCCCAGAACGAATCACATCTTCACCAGTTGTGTTGTTCCGCCCCGTTCGACTTCCGCACCGTCCCCAGGAGCCCCCCTTGCCGTCCCTCACCCGCGCGAGACCCACCGCCAGACCCACCGCGAGACCCACACTGCTCGCTTCCGGCGCCGCCGTCGCCGGACTGCTGCTCGGCCTGGTCTCCGGCGGCACCTCGCCCGCCTCCGCCGCCGACGACGCGTCCTGCCGCCCCGACGGCCTCTATCAGACGCCCGGCGTGAACGTCCCCTACTGCTCCGTCTACGACAGCGACGGCCGCGAGAAGATGGGCGCCGACCACCAGCGCCGCACCATCGGCTACTTCACCGGCTGGCGCACCGGCAAGAACGGCGAGCCCGCCTATCTCGCCAAGGACATCCCGTGGGACAAGATCACCCACGTCAACTACGCCTTCGCGCACGTCGACAAGGACAACAAGCTCTCCGTCGGCTCCGACAGCGACAAGAACGCCGCCACCGGAATGACCTGGCCCGGCGTCGCGGGCGCCGAGATGGACCCGGCGCTGCCGTACAAGGGCCACTTCAACCTGCTCAACAAGTTCAAGAAGCAGCACCCGGACGTCAAGACCCTGATATCCGTGGGCGGCTGGGCCGAGACCGGCGGCTACTTCGGCGACGACGGCAAGCGCGTGAACTCCGGCGGCTTCTACTCCATGGCCACCAACGCGGACGGCTCGGTGAACCAGGCGGGCATCGACACGTTCGCCGACTCGGCCGTCTCCTTCATAAAGAAGTACGGCTTCAACGGCGTCGACATCGACTACGAGTACCCGACCACGATGAAGGACGCGGGCAACCCGCTCGACCACTCGCTCTCCAACGCCCGCCGCGGCGGACTCGTCAAGGGCTACGCGGCGCTGATGAAGTCCCTGCGCCAGAAGCTCGACAAGGCGGGCGCGGCCGACGGCAAGCACTACATGCTGACCGTGGCGGCCCCCTCCTCCGGCTATCTGCTGCGCGGCATGGAGACCTTCCAGGTCCAGAAGTACCTGGACTACGTCAACATCATGTCGTACGACCTGCACGGCGCCTGGAACGAGTACGTCGGCCCCAACGCCTCACTCTTCGACGACGGCAAGGACGCCGAGCTCGCGTCGGCGAACGTGTACGGGAGCCAGCAGTACGGCGGCATCGGCTATCTGAACACCGACTGGGCCTACCACTACTTCCGCGGCTCGATGCCCGCGGGGCGCATCAACATCGGCCTGCCGTACTACACGCGCGGCTTCAAGAACGTGCAGGGCGGCACCGACGGCCTGTGGGGCAAGGCGGCCGCGACCAGCTGTCCGGCCGGATCGGGACTGACCAAGTGCGGTGACGGCGCGGTCGGCATCGACAACCTCTGGCACGACAAGGACGACAACGGCAAGGAGTCGCCCGCGGGATCCAACCCGATGTGGCACGCCAAGAACCTGGAGAAGGGGATCGTCGGCGACTACGTCACCAAGTACGGCTTCCCCGCGGACACCAAGCTGACCGGCACCTACGCCCGCAAGTACAGCTCCTCGCTGGTCGCGCCGTGGCTGTGGAACGCGGACAAGAAGGTCTTCCTGTCGACGGAGGACGAGGAGTCGGTGGCGAAGAAGGCCGACTACGTGGTCGACAAGGGCATCGGCGGCACGATGATCTGGGAGATGGCGGGCGACTACCGCTGGAACGCCACGAAGGGCCAGTACGAGATGGGCGACACGCTCACCTCGCTGATGCACGACAGGTTCAAGGCCGCCAAGCCCTACGGCGCCAAGGTCTCGAACAAGGAGCTGCCCACCAAGGCCGTCGACATCGGCGTGGAGTTCGGCGACTTCAAGCTCGGCGACTCCAACTACCCGATCACGCCCAAGGTGAAGATCACCAACAATACGAAGAGCGCGCTGCCGGGCGGCACGGAGTTCCAGTTCGACTACTCCACCGCGGCCCCGGGCAACGCCTCCGACCAGTCCGGTTTCGGTACGAAGGTGATCAGCAGCGATCACACGGGAAGCAACGTCGGCGGCCTGAAGGGCGACTTCCACCGGGTCTCGCTGAAGCTGCCCGCCTGGCAGTCCCTGGCGCCCGGCGCCTCCATGGACCTCTCCTTCAACTACTACCTGCCGGTGTCCACGCCGTGGAACTGGACGGTGGACATCAGCGGCACGACGTACGCCCTCGCCGGTGACCTGGCGCGCGGCACCACGCTCGTCGAGCCGGGCGGCGGCACGGGGCCGACCGACCCGCCGGACCCGACCGACCCGCCGGGCCCCGGCAAGTGCACCGCCCCCGCGTGGAGCACCGCCTCCGAGTACGGCAGCGGGACGACCGTCGCCCACAAGTCGCACACCTGGAAGGCCAAGTGGTGGACGAAGGGCGACGAGCCCGGGGCCGGCGGCGCATGGGGGGTCTGGCAGGATCTCGGCGCCTGCTGAGAGTCTGTGTCTTATCCCCGGTCGGATCAGCGGGCGTCGTCTGGTGCGTGCGATCGCAAGGCGCCGGGAAGTCCTCGATGGGGGTCCCCCCGGGCCCTTGAGGCCTGGGGGAGGAGCTACTAGGGCTTTTCGGCAACGCAGCGAGCGTGCGTGCCAGACGACGCCCGCCCGGCCGGGGATGAGACACAGACTCTGAGCGTCATGAGTGCTCGCGCCCGTGGGGTTTGACACCCTGGGGGCGTGAGCACCGCAACGGCACTGGCCGAGGAGTTTGAATCCCACCGCCCCCGGATGTTCGGCCTTGCCTACCGGATACTCGGCTCCGCGCAGGAGGCGGAGGATGCCGTGCAGGACGCGTACCTGCGCTGGAACGGCTCGCGGCGCGAGGACATCGCGCAACCGGCCGCCTGGCTGGCCAAGACCGTCACGAACCTCTGTCTGACCAGGCTCACCTCGGCCCGCGCCCGCCGTGAGCAGTACGTGGGGACCTGGCTGCCCGAACCGGTGATCACCTCGGGCGGCACGCTGGGACCGCTGGAGTCGGCGGAGCAGCGCGACGCGGTGTCGATGGCGCTGCTCGTCCTCCTGGAGCGGCTCACGCCCAAGGAGCGCGCGGTGTACGTGCTGCGGGAGGCGTTCGCGTACAGCCACCGGGAGATCGCGGAGGTCCTGGACGCGAGCGAGGCCAACTGCCGTCAGCTGTACCGCAGGGCGGCCGGGGCGGTCGCCGGGGCGCGCGCCCGCTTCGAGCCGGGGCACGAGCTGCGCCGGACGTTCGTCGAGGCCTTCATCGCGGCGGCCCGTGACGGGGACGTCGCGGGTCTGGAGCGGATACTGGCCAGGGACGTGACGTGGTGGGGCGACGGCGGCGGCAAGGCGGCCGCGGCGCGCACGCCGATCCTCGGGCGCGACAACGTCCTGCGGTTCCTGCTCGGCGTCATGGACAAGCTCGGGGCCGCGTCGGACATCTCGTACGCGGAGATCAACGGTGCGCCCGCGCTGGTCATGCGGGTCGAGGGGTACATTACGGCCGTCACCGCGTTCGAAGGCGGCAACGAGACGGTCACCGGCGTGCGTTCGGTGGTCAATCCGGACAAGCTGACGTTCGTCGGGCGACAGTTGGCCGCTGCGTAGTCCCCCCACGTCTGCGGCGCCCGCACTGCGAAGGAGCGTTTCGATGAGCACGATCCTGGTGACCGGCGGCACCGGCACCCTCGGCCGCCTCGTGACCGAGCGGCTGCGGACGGACGGGCACGAGGTGCGGGTGCTCAGTCGCCGCACGCAGCCGTACGCCGTGGATCTGCGCGACGGCACGGGCCTCGACGCGGCCGTGGCGGGCGCGGACGTCATCGTGCACTGCGCGACCACCCCGCGCGGCGGCGACGAGCAGGCCGCCCGGAATCTGGTCGCGGCGGCGCGAAAGGCCGATGTCCCGCATCTGGTCTACATCTCGATCGTCGGCATCGACCGGGTGCCGCTCGGCTACTACAAGTCGAAGCTCGCCGTGGAGCGCATCGTCGAGGAGTCCGGGCTCGGCTGGACCGTGCTGCGGACGACGCAGTTCCACGATCTGGTCCTGCGGATCATGGAGGCCTCGGCGAAGCTCCCCGTCATGCTGCTGCCCGCGGGCGTCAGCGATCAGCCGATCGAGGTCACCGAAGTGGCGTCCCGCCTGGCCGAGTTGGCCGCGGCGCCGCCCGCGGGGCGGGTCGAGGACATGGGAGGCCCCGAGGTCCGCACCTTCCCCGACCTGGCCCGCGCCTATCTGCGGGCGAGCGGCAAGCGGCGCAGGCTGCTGCCGGTGCGGCTCGCGGGCGGAACGTACCGGGCGGCGCGGGCGGGCGGCCACCTGGCTCCCGAACGGGCCGTGGGCAGGGGAACGTTCGAGGAGTACCTGGCGGTGCGGTCGGGCGCGCGGCCCTAAATTCCTCCGTTCGGATCAGGCCGGCTCAGCGCCCCGGGCGCGGTCCGAAGAGGTCGTCCTGCGCCGCGTCCCGTGCGGCGAGCAGCGCGCCCCGCAGCACCGCGGCGCCGCCGAGCGTGCTCGCGCGGACCTCGGTGCGCAGCGGCGACATGGCGGCGACGCGGTCCATGACGCGGTCGGCGAGCGCGGTGCCGCCCGCGCGGCCCACCTCGCCGCCCAGGACGACGCACCCGGGATCGAGGATCGAGGCCACCGCGGCCGCGCCGACGGCGATCCGGTCGGCGGCGGCGTCCAGGAAGGCGCTCTCGCCGGTCTCCACCGCGTGCCGCAGCAGGTCGGCCGCGGACCCGTCCGGCGTCGCAAGGCCGTGTGCCGCGCCGAGTTCACAGAGCGCGGCGGCGCAGGCCAGCGAGTGGAAGCCGCCCTCGCAGCCGGTGGCGGACGGCAGCGAGCCCGTGCCGGGCACCGGCAGGAAACCGATCTCGCCCGCACCCCCGGAGGAACCCCGGCGCAGCACCCCGTCCAGGACGACTGCCGCGCCGACGCCGTCGCCGAGCCAGAGCAGCACGAAGGTGTCCCGGTCGTGCGCGGCGCCGTCGCGCCGTTCCGCGTGGGCCGCGAGGTTGGTCTCGTTCTCCACGAGGACGCGGACGCCGAGCCGCTCCTTGAGCGCCCCGGCGAGGCGGCGGTGCCAGGCGGGCAGGGACGACGTGTCGTGCAGGTCGCCGGTGGCGGGGTCGATGAGGCCGGGGGCGCCGATGCCGACGGTGTGCAGCCGCTGGACCCCGCCGTCGCGGGCCACCCGCTCGACGAGGGCGACGGCGCGCTCGACGGCGGGCCCGGTGCCGGTGTCGCCGCCGATGGGCGCGGAGGCCTCGGCGAGCACCGCGCCGAGCAGATCGGTCACGACGACGGAGACGCCGTCGGTGCGCACGTCGAGGGCGGCGAGGTGGGCGCGGTCGGCAACTATCCCGTAGAGCCGGGCGTTCGGGCCGCGCCGCTGGGCGCCCGCCTCCCCGACGACCGTGATGAATCCGGAGCCCTGCAGCCGCTCGACGAGATCGGCCACCGAGGGCCGCGACAGGCCGGTGAGCTGCTTCAACTGGTTCGCGGTCAAGGGACCTTCGCTCTGCAGGAGGCCGAGCGCCAGCCGGTCGTTGATGGCCCGGGCGGTGCTGGGTGAGGCAGGCGAGAGCGACATGGCCGGATCCTCCCACAGAAACGTTCTATTTATCAGGCAGGGTTCCTGATAGTTTACGTCGCCGTATCGGGGAACCACTCTGGAGGGGCGGAGCACAATGAGTGAAGTGGTCTACGACAAGCACCGGTTGAGGCAGGCGCGGGTCGCCGTGGCTGCCGTCTTCTGCGTGCACGGCGCGGTCACCGGTTCCTTCGCGACCCGGGTGCCCTGGATCCAGGAGCACGCCTCGGTCGGCGCGGGCACGCTCGGCCTCGCCCTCGCCTTCCCGGCGATCGGCGCCTCCCTCGCGATGCCCCTTGCGAGCCGGATCGCCCACCGCTTCGGCGCCCGCACCGCGCTGCGCGGACTGCTCGCGATGTGGACGACGGCCCTGATCCTGCCGTCGCTCGCACCCAACCTGCTCACGCTCTGTCTCGCGCTGCTCGTGTACGGCGCGACCTCGGGCATGTCGGACGTGACGATGAACGCGATCGGCGTCGAGACCGAGACGCTGATGCGGAAGTCGATCATGTCGGGCCTGCACGGCATGTGGAGCGTCGGCGCCCTGATCGGCTCCGCGGCCGGTACCGTCGCCGCGCACCTGGGCTCCGACGCCCGCCTGCACCACGCGCTCGCCGCGCTGGCCCTCACCACGATCGGCCTCTTCGCCTGCCGACGGGTCCTCGACCTGCGGGCGGAGACCGAGGAGGAGGCGCCGCCGCGGTTCTCGCTGCCGCCCAAGTCGGCGCTGCTCATCGGCGCCGTCGGCTTCTGCGCGGTCTTCGCCGAGGGCGCGAGCCTGGACTGGTCGGCGGTCTACCTCCGGGACGTGCTCGACACATCGGCCGGTGTCGCCGCCGCGTGCACCACCGGTTTCACGCTCACCATGGCCGTCGCGCGGCTCGCGGGCGACGCGGTCGTGAACCGGTTCGGCGCGGTGCGTACGGTGCGGGCGGGCGGGGTGCTCGCGGTGCTCGGCGGCCTCCTCATCGTCCTCGCGTCCCACCCGGTCATGGCCATGGGCGGCTTCGCGCTCCTCGGGCTCGGCATCGCGGTCGTGGTGCCGCTGGCCTTCGCCGCGGCCGGGCGCAGCGGTCCCAATCCGAGCCAGGCCATCGCGGGCGTCGCCACCATCACGTACACCTCCGGCCTGATCGCGCCGTCGGCGATCGGCACGCTGGCGGACGCGACGAGCCTGGTCACGTCCTTCGGTCTGGTGACGCTGCTCGCCTTCGGCCTCACGGTCTTCGCGGGCGTCCTGCGCACGGACGGCCGCAAGGCGGCGCAGGGCAAGCCCGCGGACACGGCCGCGCAAGGACCCAGGACCTGACGTCGCGGATGCGGGGGCGGCCACCCCCGCACCTGAACGAAGCCGCACTCCTGTCGCATTAACATGGCGTCGATCATTTCGGGCCACTCACCACGGTCCGCTCGGCTCGGCTCGGCGCACAGAAAGCGACACTCACCATGGATCTCGGCGTGCGCTGGAAACTGCACGGCGACGGCCGCAACCCCGCTCCGGGTGCGGTCGTCCGGCCCGATGAGCGCCTCTCGTGGCCGCGGACCTTCGGGCTCGGCGCGCAGCACGTGGTGGCCATGTTCGGGGCATCCTTCGTGTCGCCCGTCCTCATGGGGCTCGACCCGAATCTGGCCATCATGATGTCGGGCGTCGCGACCGTCATCTTCCTGCTCGCCACACGCGGCCGAGTCCCCAGCTACCTGGGCTGCTCGCTCTCCTTTGTGGGCGTCGCCGCCGTCATCCGCGCGCAGGGCGGCTCCAGTGCGACGGTGACCGGCGCGGTCCTCGTGGTCGGTGCCGCGCTGTTCCTGGTGGGTCTCGCGGTGCGGAAGTTCGGGGCGCGGATCATCCACGCCGCGATGCCGCCGATCGTGACCGGCGCGGTCGTCATGCTGATCGGCTTCAATCTGGCGCCGGTCACCGCGTCGACGTACTGGCCGCAGGACCAGTGGACGGCGCTGCTCGTGATGCTGTGCACCGGCCTGGCCGTGGTCTGTCTGCGCGGCTTCTTCTCGCGCATCGCGATCTTCCTCGGGCTGATCTTCGGCTACGGCATCTCCTGGGTCTTCGACCAGGTCTTCGGGAAGATCCACTCGGCGGACGGCTCCGGCAAGGTTGTCGACCACCTGCGCCTTGACCTGTCCGCCGTCGGCAAGGCCGACTGGATCGGGCTGCCCTCCTTCCACGCGCCGAGCTTCGAGTGGTCGGCGATCCTCGTGGCGCTGCCCGTCGTCATCGCGCTCATCGCGGAGAACGCGGGCCATGTGAAGGCCGTGGGCGAGATGACCGGCGACGATCTCGACGACCAGCTCGGCACCGCGATCTCCGCGGACGGCGCCGCCTCCATGCTCTCCACCGCGGTCGGCGGGCCGCCCAACACGACGTACTCCGAGAACATCGGCGTGATGGCGGCGACCCGCGTCTACTCCACGGCCGCGTACTGGGCCGCCGCGTGCTTCGCGCTGCTCTTCGGCCTCTGCCCCAAGTTCGGCGCGGTCGTCGCCGCGATCCCGGGTGGCGTGCTCGGCGGCATCACCGTCATCCTGTACGGCATGATCGGCCTGCTCGGCGCCCAGATCTGGATCAACGCCGGTGTCGACCTGCGCAACCCGCTGAACCTCGTACCGGCCGCCGCAGGCATCATCATCGGCGTCGGCGGCGTCTCGCTGAAGTTCACCGACAACTTCCAGCTGAACGGCATCGCGCTCGGCACGATCGTCGTCATCACCGGCTACCACGTGCTGCGCGCCTTCGCCCCGGCCCACCTCAAGTCCCAGGAACCGCTGCTGGATTCGGGCACCTCGACGTACGACGAGGAGAGCGGGCCGAACCCCAAGGCCTGAGGACGGACCGCCCACCGCTACGACCGAGAGCCGCCCGGCTCCCCGGGCAACCGCACGGCCAGGGTCACCCTGCTCCCCCCGGGCCCCCCGGAGACGGTGAGCTCGTCGATGAGCAGCCCGGCGAGCCACAGTCCGCGCCCGCCGGGGCGGCCGTCGACTCCGGGTGTGCCGTCCGGGATGGCGTCGGCGCTGAAGCCGGGGCCCCGGTCGTGGATGTGGCAGGCGAGATGCGCGTCGGTGCGCTGCAGGACCAGCGTGCCGCCGCCGCCCGCGTGCTCGACCGCGTTCACCGCGACGGCGTCCAGGGCCGCGATGAAGTCACCGCGGCGCGGCTCGGGCAGCCCGTGGTGGTCGGCGTGCCGCTCGACGAGCATCCGCAGGCGCGGCAGGTCGTCCCGGTGGAAGGGAACCTCCAGCAACGTGACGGGCAGGGCTTCGCGCGGCTCCTGGGGCTCTGGTGCGGTCGTCATCAGCGGTCCACCTCACTGATCACCAGGTGCGGAACCTCATCGGCTCCCGCCCGGCAGAGCAAGCGGGCCGCGGCCGGTGGACAGTGGATGTCGACCGGACCGTGCGCGTGCGCCAGGACGAGGCGCAGCAGGTCCACCGCGCTGGCCGCGCCGAGGAAGACGAGCCCGGTCAGGTCCACGGTCAGGGACGGGGCGGCCGCGCTTCTTCTGAGGCCCTCCCGCACGGCGCCCATGAACTGCTCCCTGGTGGCCAGGTCCGCCTCGCCGACCAACCGCACGACCCCGGCGGTGTGTTCCACATGCAGGGCTCCCAGTCGTGAAAGCAGTCGGCAGGGATGCGCCTCGTGCATGGCCGTCAGCACGTCGGGCGTGAACCAGCGGCTGTCGTAGGCGCAGATCTCGGTGTACGGGCGGTCGGTGAACAGGTGCTCGGCGTGGGACTCCCGGTGCATCATCACGCCGACATCGGCTTCCAGGTCCCCCACCCAGTGCATGTCGATGTAGGTGCGCAGTCCGCTGTACCCCTCGGCCACGGCACGGTCGGTCTCCTCCGTGATGCGCTGCCACTGCCTGTCGGGGGTGAAGTCCGCCTGGGGATGGATGAGGCCGCGCATGCTGCCGAACACCAGCTGGCCCTGTTCGCGGGCGGTCCTCAGCAGTGCTCCCGGTCCCTCGAGACTGCTCCAGACCTGCTCCTCGACCTGGTGCGGAGCGGCGAAGACCATCACCTTCTCCTTCTTCACCAGCCCCGCCCACGCGAAGGCGGACACCACGTCCCGGCCCGCGTCGTCGTCCGCGTAGCTGACGAACGCGTGATCGCCCGCCCGGAGGTGCTGGACCGGAATCGTGCCGACCGACGCCGAGCCGGCAGCCGACATCTCTCACCTCCAGGGCCGAGGGGCCCGACGGGAACGACGGACGAAGAAGAACCAGAAGAAGAACGAGGAGCGAGGAGCGAGGAGCAACGAGAACAGCATCGGGAGCAGGTGCGGGCCAGATTAGCGGCCCTTACTGCAGGGGACGGCGACTCCGCAAAAGGCGGTGGCGCTTGGTCACAACAGCATCCGATCGCGACCGGGTTTGCAGGAAGATGCACTGTTCAGCAGCGGTTCTGATGCCCACGTAAACCGGTGGACGGGGTGATCGACGGCTCACTAGGCTGCGCTCCATGTCCAGCCCCGAGGCCTCAAGACTCCAGCCACCGGTCGTCCGGTGGCTGCCCGTGCTGTCGCGCTGACCATCGGCGCTGCGTTCCCGCAGCCGTCCGCGACCCCCGCACCGCCCCCGCCGGACCACCGCCCCGCGTCCCGATCCCTTGATCCACGCTGTGGTTGCGGAGTCTTGCTGTGCCTTTTGCCCTCCACCTGCTCGGCCTCGCCGTATTCGCGCAGGGAACCTCCGAGTTCATGCTGTCCGGACTGCTCCCGGACATCGCGCGCGACCTGGCCGTACCCATCCCCGCCGCAGGCCATCTGACCTCGGCGTTCGCCCTCGGCATGGTCGTCGGCGCGCCCCTGATGGCCGCCGTGAGCCGACGCTTCGCCCGCCGGAGCGCCCTCCTGGTCTTCCTGATCACCTTCCTGCTCGCCCACGTCGTCGGCGCGCTCACCACGAGCTTCGCCGTGCTGCTCGCGACCCGCGTCGTCGGCGCCCTCGCCAACGCCGGGTTCCTCGCCGTCGCCCTCGTCACCGCCACGAGCATGGTCGGTCCCGACGCCAAGGGACGCGCCACGTCCGCGCTGCTCGGCGGCGTCACCGTCGCCTGCGTCGCGGGCGTGCCCGCCGGGGCGCTGCTCGGTGAAGTGTGGGGCTGGCGTTCCGCGTTCTGGGCCGTGGCCCTGCTCTCCCTGCCCGCCGTCCTCGCCATCGTCAGGGCGGTGCCCGCGGGGAAGCCCGCCGCCGCCGGGCCCGGCGTGCTCGGTGAGCTGCGTGCGCTGCGCGCTCCGCGGCTCCTGGTGACGCTGCTGCTCGGCGCGCTGGTGAACGGCGCGACGTTCTGCGCGTTCACCTACCTCGCGCCGCTGGTCACCCACGTCACCGGCCTCGGCCCCTCGTGGGTGCCGGTCGTGCTCGCCCTGTTCGGCATCGGCTCCTTCGCCGGTGTCGCGGTCGGCGGTCGCGTCGCCGACGCACGGCCCGTGCCGCTCCTGGTGTCCGGCTCGCTCGCGCTGCTGGCCGGTTGGGTCCTGTTCGCGGTGACCGCCGCCGATCCGGTGGCTACGGTCGTGCTTGTCCTGGTCCAGGGGGCGCTGTCGTTCGGTGTCGGGTCCACGCTCATCGCGCGGGCGCTGTACGCGGCGACCGACGCGCCCCAGCTGGCGGGCGGGTTCGCCACGGCCGCCTTCAACGTCGGCGGCGCGGCGGGCCCGTGGCTCGGCGGCCTGGCGATCTCCGCGGGGCTCGGCTACCGCTCCCCGCTGTGGCTCAGCGCTCTCCTGGTGACGGCGGCCCTGGTCACCGGGGCGGTCGCGCTCGCACTGCGCCGCGGGGCCACCGCTCCGGCCCGGTCGTACGCCGGTTCATAGGCGCTACCGGGCACTTCGACGTCCCGCTTCGCCGGGCGTTCCCTCGTTTCGGGGAAGCGCCCGGTGCGCTGCCGCCCGTGCCGGGCCGGGGCTGGGACCCTGCCCCCATGGCGCAGTTGGAGCGGATCGCGGAGTTCAGGGCCCCGTCGTACGGGACCGACGGCGAGTGCGGGATCGACGACGGGTGCGGGGCCGACGACAGGTGCGGGGCCGACGAAGGGTGCGGGATCGACGGTGTGGCGGCGCGGATGCGGGCGCTCGGTGACGGCTGGCCGCCGCGCGACGGCCTTGCCGTCTTCAACCGTGTCTATCTGTCGGTGACCGAGGAGGTCGCCCGCCACCTCGGCCGCGGCGTCTTCCCCGACGCCCGCTCCGCGGCCACGCTGGACGTCTGTTTCGCCGAGCGCTACTTCGCGGCCGTCGAGGCGGCGGCCGAGGGGCGCCGCCCGCCCGCCTGCTGGCGCCCGCTGTTCCAGTACCGCCGCCACCCGGGCGTCCTGCCCCTGCAGTTCGCGCTCGCGGGCATCAACGCGCACATCGGGCACGATCTGGCGCTCGCCCTCGTGGACGCCTGCCATCTGCTCGGTTGCGAACCGGCCGATCTTGAGGACGAGTTCGACCGCGTGGGCGACGTCCTCGTCTCCCTGGAGGAGCACATCCGCGAAGAGCTGATGCCGGGCCCCGATCTCCTCCAGGTCGGCGACCCGCTGACGCATCTGGCCGGTTCGTGGAGCCTGGAGCGCGCCAGGGACGGCGCGTGGGCGTCGGGGCGGGCCCTGTGGGCGCTGCGCGATCTGCCGTGCGTCGCCGGGGAGTTCAGGGAGCGGCTCGATGGGGCGGTGGGTCTGGTGGGGCGGATCCTCCTGACACCGCTGCCGGACTGACGCCGCTGCCGGACTGAGGCCGCTCCGGCCCGTCCCGCCCGGCTCCGCCCGCCGCACCCACCGTCCGGTTTCAGCCACGGCCGCCCCCGCCCCCGGCGGCAGCCCCGTAACTCCCGCACGACCGTTGTACGTTGAAATGACCGACCCCGACGCGAAGGAGCAAGCGCCATGGCGACCCGACTCGGACTGAGTCTTCCGCAGGGCAGGCAGTACGCCATCGGGAGGGACGTCCCCACGGTGGCCCGGGCCGCCGAGGGCATCGGTTACGAGAGCCTGTGGGTCTTCGAGCGCATCCTCCGCCCCGACCCGCCCACCCAGGGCCTCTACGGAATCCCGGGCATGCCCTGGCCGGACGCGTACCGCTCGGTCGCCGACCCCCTGATCACCCTGACGCTCGCCGCCTCGGCCACCGAACGCGCCCGCCTCGGCACCAGCGTGCTGGTCGCCCCGCTGCACGTACCGTTCCAACTCGCCCGCTCACTCGCCTCGTTGGACACGGCGAGCGGCGGCCGCGTCGTCGCGGGCCTCGGCACGGGCTGGTCCCACGACGAGTACGCGGCCGCGTCGGTCGCCCCCTTCGACCGGCGCGGCAAGGTCCTCGACGAGCTGATCGACGTCTGCCACGCGGTGTGGGGCCCGGACCCGGTGACGTACGAGGGGGAGCTGACGACCATCGTCCCGTCCGCGGTCGGCCCGAAGCCGGTCCGCCCGATCCCGATCCTGCTGCCCGCCAACAGCCCGCGCGCCCTGCGCAGGCTCGTGGACCGCGCCGACGGCTGGATGCCGGTGGGCACGGGCGCCGACAAGCTGGCCGAACAGGCGCAGGCCCTGAAGGAACTGGCCGCCGAACGGGCCCGCACCGCCCCGGTCCAGAGCGTCATGCGGGCCAACACGCGCTACACGGCGAGGCCGTACGAGGGCGAGCGGCGCGCCCCCTTCCAGGGCAACGTCGCCCAGATCGTCGAGGACCTGGAGGCCCACGCCTCGACGGGAGCCGTAGAGGAGATCCTCATCGAACTCCAGGGCAGCACGAGGGACGCGGAGGAGCTGAAGGACGTGGCGGCGGAGGTGTACGAGGCGGCGAGGGCGGCGGGGATTTAGCCAGTCCTCAGGCAAGCAGCCCTTAGGCAATCAGCCCCAGGCGATCAGTCCTCAGGCAACTCGACGGGCGCGATCTCGTCGTACACGTCCCCGGGCCCGGGGTTGGTCGTGTCCGTCGCCCCGCCAAAGTGATGCATGACGCCCCACACCGCGTTCAGAGCGGTCTGCACCGCACCCTCGGCCCACCCGGCCGTCCAGGAGATGTCGTCCCCGGCAAGGAAGATTCCCCGCTTGTCCTCGGGCAGCGTCTCCTGCATGAAGTGCGTGAAAAGACGCCGCTGGTAGCGGTAGTGGCCCGGCAGGTTCGCCTTGAAAGCGCCCATGAAGTAGGGCTCGTTCTCCCACGACACGGTCACCGGGTTGCCGATGATGTGCTTGCGGATGTCGACCTTGGGATAGATCTCGCCGAGCGACTTGAGCATGACCTCCATGCGCTCGTTCGCCGAGAGGGGCAGCCACTTCAGGCTGTCGTCGCACCAGGTGTAGGAGAGGCAGATGACGGCGGGCTTGTCCGGCCCGTCGTCGAGCAGGTAGGTGCCGCGCGTCATGCGGTCGGTGAGCGTCATCGACATGACGTCCCGCCCCGTCTCCTCATCCTTGTCCAGCCAGAACGGCCGGTCGACCGGGACGAAGAGCTTCGAGGACTCCATGTAGTGGGTCCGCTCCATCGCCGTCCAGTGGTCGATGGGGAAGAGCGTGTCGTCGCAGGCGATCTTGCTCAGCAGCATCCAGGACTGGGCCGTGAAGATCGCCGCCTGGTAGGTGCGGATGTCGCCGGAGGCGTCGGTGACGGTGACGCGGTTGCCCGCGGTGCGGTCGAGCCGGGTCACGGCGGGCTTCGGCAGACCGTCCTCGTGCAGCGAGCTCAGCGAGGTGCCGAGCTCCCAGTGCACGATCTTCTGCGGCTCGCGGTCCCAGAGGCGCAGGGGCAGCTGCTGGCTGCCGCCGACGATGCCGCGGTGGTGGTCGTCGGCCTCGGTGTAGACGACGCGCAGGATCTCCAGGATGGAGTTCGGGAAGTCGGTGTCCCAGCCACCGGTGCCGAAGCCGACCTGGCCGAAGATCTCGCGGTGCCGGAAGGACTTGAAGGCCTCGGACTCGCAGAGGAAGCCGTAGAAGGTCTGGTTGTCGAGCTTCTCGACGAGCTTGGACCAGATCTCGCGGATCTTGGGCACGTCGCGCTCGCGCAGGGCGCGGTTCATGTCGGAGAAGTCGGCGCCCTCCTCCAGGCAGGAGTTCCAGGCGTTCATCACGTCGCGGTAGACCTGCGGCAGGTCGTCGACGGACGTCGCGTAGTGGGACTCGCCCTTGAGGTCGACGACCGTCGAGGGGGTCGACTCCGCGAGGGGGTTGGGGAACGGCTGGGTCTTGAGGCCCACCAGGTCGATGTAGTGCTGCAGCGCCGTCGAGGACGGCGGGAAGCGCATCGCGCCCATCTCGGCGGTGAGATCGCCGTCACAGCCCTCGAAGCCGACGGTACGCAGCCGGCCGCCGATCTGGTCGGCCTCGTAGACGACGGGCTTGAGGCCCATCTTCATCAGCTCGTAGGCGGCGATGATGCCGGACAGGCCGCCGCCGATGACGGCGACCTCGGTGCCGTGCTCGGTCGCGGGTATCTGGCCGAGGCCCGCCGGGTGGGCGAGGAAATCGTCGTACGCGTACGGGAAGTCCGGACCGAACATGGTGATCGGCGGCTCGGCGTCGGTGTGCTGGACGGCTGTGGGCACCGTGGACGTCATGGGGTACGGACTCCTTGCGGGGAACTGAGGCAGAAAGCTGCGGGAAGCCCGGGGGCTCAGACGAGGGACGCGTACAGGCCGGGGCGGCGGTCGCGCAGGTAGGGGTTGGTCTCGCGGGAGGAGCGCAGGAACTCGGGGTCGACGTCGCCCATGACCAGCTCCTCGCCGCGGCCCGCGCGGGCGCGCGGCACGCCGTCGGGCCCGGCCAGCGTGGAGAGCCCGACGAACTCGAACTCTCCCTCGGGGCCGACCCGGTTCACGTACGCGACGTACATCTGGTTCTCGAAGGCGCGCACCGGCACGACGGACTCGGCGACGAACTGGAAGGGGTGCATCTGCGCGGTGGGTACCACGAGCAGGTCGGTGCCCGCGAGGGCGTGGGCGCGGACGTTCTCCGGGAACTCCACGTCGTAGCAGATCATGAGACCCACCCGGACGCCGCCCAACTCGGCCTGCACGACGGCCTGTTCACCCGGGGTGAAGGAGTCGCGCTCGAAGCCGCCGAAGAGGTGGGTCTTGCGGTAGTTCGCGAGGCGGGTCCCGTCCGGGCCGATCAGCTGGACGGAGTTGTAGACGAGGTCGCCCGCGCGCTCCGGGTAGCCGTAGGCGATGCCGGTCCCGTGGCGGGCCGCGGTCTCGGCGAGGGCCTTCGCGGAGTCCCCGTCGGCGGGCTCGGCGAGCCGGGCGATGTCGTCGCCGATCGCGTACCCGGTGAGGAACAGCTCGGGCGCGACGAGCAGCCCGGCGCCCGCGGCGGCGGCACGCTCGGCGGCCCCGTCAAGGGCCGTGAGGTTCTCGGCGACAGATCCGAGCCGCCCCGAACTCTGGAGCAGGGCGGTGCGCAGCGCAGGCATGGCGAAACCTCAGGGCGTACGGAGGGGAAGGCGGGGTCGATATGACGGTACGGTCGGCGGCCTTACCCGGACAAGACGTGACCGTTGCGGGCTGCTGCGCGATCTGTTGCGCGTGTGGCAGCCCTGACGGCGATTCGTTGCGCGACGCATCCCTGGCCGGGGCCTAGGGGCGCGGGGAACGGCGCGGTCTTTTCAGGGGCGCG
>NZ_JBEYZK010000014.1:0-154378 GCF_040646035.1 Streptomyces sp. NPDC046465 | reverse complement strand
GGGGGAACGCCGCAGTCCTTTCAGGGGCGCGGGGAACGCCGCAGTCCTTTCAGGGGCGCGGGGAACGCCGCAGTCCTTTCAGGGGCGCGGGGAACGCCGCAGTCCTTTCAGGGGCGCGGGGAACGGCGCGACCAGCCACAACGAACCCGCACCCGAAAAAGCACCCCCACCCGCCTCCCCCCGAAGGGCTCACGCAGGGGACCCCGAAGAAAACCTCCGCATCAACGGCGAAAGCACCAGTACGGACTTCGTCCGCTCCACGAACGGCTCCCCCGCGATCCGCTCGAGCACCCGCTCGAAATGCCGCATGTCGGCGGCGAAGACCTGGACGATCGCGTCCGCGTCCCCGGTCACGGTGGACGCGGACGCGATCTCCGGATACCGCTCGAGCCCCCGCTGGATCGACTCCGGCGACGTGTTCCGGCGACAGTAGATCTCGATGAACCCCTCGGTCTCCCACCCCAGCGCCGCGGGGTCCACCCGTACGGTGAACCCGGTGATCGCTCCGGTGGCCCGCAGCCGGTCCACGCGCCGCTTCACGGCGGGCGCGGAGAGTCCGACCAGCTGGCCGATGTCGGCGTAGGAACGGCGGGCGTCCTCGGCGAGGGCGTGCACGATGCGTTCGTCGAGATCGTTCAGTCGCACGGGGGGTGGATCACTTTTCTGCTGTGGCCAATCGGGAGCGGCTCATGCCGTACAGGAAGTAGAACACGAGGCCGACGGCCATCCAGACACCGAACACGACCCACGTGACGGAGTCGAGGCTGAACATGTTGTACGCGCAGAATCCGAAGCCGAGCACCGGGAAGAGCCAGCCGAGCGGCACCCGGAACGTGCGCGGCATGTCGGGGCGGGTCCGGCGCAGCACGATCACGGCGATGTTGACCAGGCCGAAGGCGAAGAGCGTGCCGATGCTGGTGGCGTCGACGAGCTTGCCGAGCGGGATGACCGAGGCGAGGGCGCCGCAGAAGAGCGAGACGATGACGGTGTTCACGCGGGGCGTGCCCGTCTTCGTGCTGACCTTGCCGAAGACCTTGGGGACGAGGCCGTCGCGGGACATGGCGAAGAGGACGCGGGTCTGGCCGTAGAGAACGGTCAGGACGACCGACGCGATGGAGATGACCGCGCCGGCGGCGAGGATCGTGCCCCACATGCTCTGCCCGGTGACGTCGTTCATGATCGCGGCGAGCGTGGCCTCGGAGCCCTCGAAGTCCTTCCAGTTCCAGGCACCGACGGCGACGGCGGCGACCAGGACGTAGAGGGCCGTGACGATGACCAGCGAGAGCATGATCGCGCGCGGCAGGTCCCGCTGCGGATTCTTCGCTTCCTCACCGGCGGTGGAGGCGGCGTCGAAGCCGATGTACGAGAAGAAGAGGCTCGCGGCGGCGGCGCTGACCCCGGCCGTGCCGAGCGGCATGAAGTCGGAGTAGTTGCCGGACTTGAAGCCCATGAAGCCGATGGCGCAGAAGAGCGCGAGCGCGACGATCTTCACGATGACCATGATCGTGTTGGCCGTCGCCGACTCCTTGGCGCCGCCGAGCAGGAACACCATGGCGAGCAGCACGACGACGAGGCCGGGCAGGTTGATGATGGCGCCGTCGACCTCGCCGGGCGCCGCGGAGAGCGCGTCGGGGATGGTGACGCCGATGGTCCCGTCGAGCAGCTCGTTGAGGTACTCGCCCCAGCCGACCGCGACCGCGGCGACCGAGACGCCGTACTCCAGGACCAGGCACCAGCCGCACACCCAGGCGATGAGTTCGCCCATCGTTGCGTACGCGTACGAGTAGGAGGAGCCGGCGACCGGGATGGTACCCGCAAGCTCCGCGTACGAGAGCGCCGAGAACAGGGCGGTGAGTCCGGCGATGACGAAGGAGATCGTCACGGCGGGACCGGCCTTGGGGACGCTCTCGCCGAGGACGACGAAAATGCCGGTGCCGAGCGTGGCACCGATGCTGATCATGGTCAGCTGCCACATGCCGAGGGAGCGCCGCAGCGAGCCACCGTCACCCTGGCCACCCTCCGCGACCAGGCTTTCGACCGGCTTGCGCCGCATCAGGCGGCTGCCGAGGCCAGGGCTGCCCGGGGGGCGTGGGCGGTTCTGCGGGGGTGCGCCTTGGTCGAGCACGCGCTGGCTCCTTCATCGCTGCCGGTCAGGGCGGCGAGGACTCATGGCACCCGCGCTAGGAGACGGGAACCACCGAGCAGGCAGTCCCCGCCACACCACGTACGACGCCTGACTCTAGAGTCCACGCCTTCCCGACCGTAATGCAGCAACCTTGCGTACTGGCGGATGATCATTGCGCACTTCCGTCATATACGTGCCTTCGTTGCGCCGTCCGTTTCGTCCGTTGCGTGCCGGGCCTCCCAGATGGCGGTCGACGCTTCGGTTGACACTTCGTCAGATCTCCCTCATCGTGCTCCCCGGTCGAGAGGGAGGCACAGGCCATGGACCTCGATGTGCTGTACGAGATCGACGTTCCGAAGCCCTGGGACGGACCCCATCCGCACGGCCAGCGCGCCGCCGAGCAGCGCGCCTACCGCGAGGCCGTGGAGCAGATCCGGCTCGCGGACCGGGTCGGCTTCCGCACCGTCTGGGCGGTCGAGCACCACTTCCGCGAGGGCCGCTCGCACTGCCCGGCCCCCGAGGTCCTGCTCGGCCACCTCGCCGCCCTGACCGAACGGATCCGCCTGGGCTTCGGCGTCACCCTCACCCCCTTCGGTTTCACTCCCCCACAGCGGATCGCCGAGAAGGTGGCGGCCGTGGACGTGCTCTCGGACGGCCGCGTCGAGTGGGGCACGGGCCGCTCGACCCCCATGGAGCAGACGGCCTTCGGCGTCGACCGCGAGCAGTCGCGGGCGGACTGGCGCGAGGCGATCGGGGTCGTGACGGGGATGTGGCGCGAGGAGTACTTCGCCTACGAGTCCGAGCGGTTCACCTTTCCCCGGCGGATGGTCACGCCGAAGCCGGTACAGGACCCGCACCCGCCCTGCTGGATGGCGGCGACATCCCCCGGCTCGGCGGAGGTGGCGGGCGCGGCGGGCCTCGGCCTGCTCTCCTTCTCGATCATGCAGCCGCTGGAGGCGATGGCCCGGCAGGTCGCCGCCTACCGCGCCGCCGCGCGCACCCCCACCCCGCTCACGGACGTCACCACGGACCGCGTCAGCGCGTACACGCTCGTCCACGCGGCGGACCGCCCGTCGCGGCGGGTATGGGACTCGGTGGCCTGGTGGTACCGGAACCTCGCCCAGTTCACACTCGACTGGGAGCTGCCGCACCTGACGCCCGACGAGCGCGAGCGGACCTTCCCCCTGCTCACTCCGATCATCGAGGGGAGCGCGCCCGTCGAGGAGTTCAACGACGGCGACATGATCCTCATCGGCGACGCGGAGACGATCGTCCGCAAGGCCAAGCGCTACGCCGACCTCGGCGTGGACCAGCTCATCTGCTACGTCCAGTGGGGCTACCTGGAGCATCGCGAGATCCTGCGCACGATCGAGATCCTCGGCAAGGAAGTCATCCCGGAACTGGCCGCGTACCGCCCCCGGCGGGCGGCGCCGTGAGCGCCCCCTTGGACCCTTCGGGCCCCCCGGCCCCCCTCGACAACTCGCCCATCCCCGACTACGCCGCCCTGCACCGCCTCGACGACCGCGCCTTCGTCCTGCTCGGCGCGGGCAACGGCATCGGCAGGCAGACCGCGCACGCGCTGACGGCGGCGGGCGCGCGGGTCCTGTGCGTGGATCTCGACAAGGACCGCGCCGACGCGGTCGCGGCGGAGACGGGCGGCACCGCGTACGTGGCCGACGTGACGCGGCGCGACGACATGCGTCAGCTGTTCGCCTACGCCCGCGACGAGCTGGGCGGGATCGGCGGTGTCGTCGACATCGTGGGCATGGCCCGCTACGCGCCGCTGGACGAGCTGGACGACGCGTCCTGGGACTGGCACTTCTCCCTGGTCCTGCGGCACGCCTGGTTCGCTGTGCAGTACGGCGGAGAGGCACTCGCCGCGGCCGGTGGCGGCCCCCTGGTCTTCGTCGCGTCGGTCTCGGGCCTGACGGCGGCCCCGCGGCACGCGGCGTACGGCGCGGCCAAGGCGGGCCTGATCTCCCTGGTCCGCTCGGCGGCGGTGGAGTACGGCCCGCGAGGAGTGCGCGTGAACGCGGTGGCGCCGGGCGTGGTGTGGACCCCGCGCGTGGCGGGCCTGATCGGCGAGGAGGGCCGCGCGCACAACGCCCGCAACGCTCCCCTCGGCCGGGTCGCGGAGACCTCGGACATCGCCTCCGCCCTGCTCTTCCTCGCCTCGCCGCTCTCCTCGTACGTCACCGGGCAGACGCTCGTCGTGGACGGCGGGGTCGGCGTCAAGTTCCCCTACCCCACGCTCGGCGACGCGCGGTGAGAGCAGCGCCGAGGGAGTTCACGCGGGGCGTCGCGTGGTGGTCGCCGGACGGCGCCCCCGTGCGCGCGGACCCGTCGGACCGGGACCGCCTGCCCGGCGACACGTGGCAGCGGGCGGGCCTCCCGGCAGGCATACGGCTGGAGTTCACCGCCCACGGCGTCCGGGCCGTCGAGATCACCTACACGGCCTCGGCACCGTCACCGCCGGACGCGCACCGCGCCGGACCGCCGGTCTTCACCCTCCTCGCGGAGCCGTACGGATCGCTTCCGGTCCGTACGGGCGAGCCCGGGGCGGGAGGCGGCTCACCGGCCGAGCCCCTGGACACTGCCGCCACTCCCCCGGCACCGGGACGCCACATCTGCTCGACACAACTCCAACTCCCGCACCAGGACGGGGATTTCACCCTCCACCTACCGGAGACACTGCACCCCGTCGTCCACGATCTGCGCCCCCTCGGCGGCGGCACGGTCGAGCCCGCCGCACGGCGACCGCGCTGGCTGGTGCACGGCGACTCGATCACGGAGGGCTGGTCGGCGTCGCGCCCCCACCTGACCTGGCCCGCGCTCGCGGGGCGGGCGATGGGGCTCGACACCGTGAACCTCGGGTACGCGGGCGCGGCGCGCGGCGAGCTCGCCACGGCGGAGCAACTCGCCGCCCTGGACGCCGACGCGCTCACCGTCGCCTTCGGCACGAACTGCTGGTCGCGCACGCCGCACTCGTCGGGCCTGCTGTACGAGACGACGCTCGCGTTCCTGCGTCTGGTGCGCCGGGGACACCCGCGGATCCCCCTCCTGGTCGTCTCGCCCGTGCTGCGCCCGGACGCCGAGTCGGTGCCGAACGCCCTCGGCGCCACCCTCGCCGAACTGCGCGCGGCGGTGGAGCGGGCGGCGCTTGACGCCGGTTCCGCACTGCTGCCGGGCGGCGGCCTGCTGGCACCCGGTCTCCTTGTGGACGGGGTGCATCCGGGGGACGCGGGCCATCGGGCGCTGGCGGACGCGGTGGTGTCCGCGTTGCCGCGGGGTCAGTCCTGGGCCGGTCAGTCCTGAGCCGCGTCGTAGCGCTCGCGGGCGGCCGCGATGGCCGGACGGTGGTCGATGGACCAGTCGGCGAGGGCCTTGACGAGGTGGGTGAGGCTGTGGCCAAGCTCGGTCAGCTCGTACTCGACCTGCGGCGGAATCGTCGGGTGGACGGTGCGCTCGACCAGTCCGTCGCGCTCCAGACGGCGCACGGTGAGGGTGAGCATGCGCTGCGAGATGCCGCCGTGGATCCGGCGCTGCAGCTCCTTGAAGCGCAGGACGCCCGAGGCGAGTTCGACCACGACGTACACGGACCACTTGTCGCCGAGCCGGTCGAGGACGTCCCGCACACCGCACTCGTCCTGCGGGGTCTCGCAACTGATCACCGGTTCGGGACCGGCCCCGGGAGCGGGCGGAGTGGTTACCGCCGTGTGCCCTACTGACATGAAAGTGCCTCCTTATGCGCATGCGTCGCGCCGACCACGATGGTCACAGGCCGGTCACCCGGCCCCGCCCGGACAGCGGGCGCAACCACTTCCACGGGGGAACCTTCCCATGCTCATGATCACCGGTGCCACGGGCGCCCTCGGCACGCTCGTCACCGCCCGCCTCGCGGACCGCGACGACGTCGTCATCGGCACCCGCAGCCCCGCTCCCGGCGGCCGGCGCGTCGACTTCGACGACCCGGACACCCTGGACTTCACCGGCGTCGGCACACTCCTCCTCATCTCCGCGGGGGCCGCCGAGGACGACGTGGTCATCGCCCGCCACGACGCCGTGATCTCCGCGGCCGAGAAGGCGGGCGTCGGCCACCTCGTCTACACCAGCCTGAGCGGCGACGGCGACCACCTGACGTACGCACTGGCCCACCGCTGGACCGAACGCAGGCTGCGCGACTCGACACTGAACTGGACGGTCCTGCGCAACGGCCTGTACGCGGAGTTCCTCGCGGCGATCGCCGCGCCCGGCCCCGACGGAACCATCGCCGCGCCACTGGGGTCGGGCCGCCTCGCCGCCGTGGCGCGCGAGGACCTGGCGGAGGTCGCGGTACGGGTGGCGACGGACCCGGCCCCCCACACGGGCCGCACCTACGAACTGGTCGGCGAACACCCCCTGGGCGGCACCGACCTGGCCGCGGCGACCGGCGGCTCGTACGAACCCGACACACTCACCGCGACCCGCAAGGCCATCACCGAGGCCGCCCAGGCCCTGCCCTTCCAGATCCCGATGCTCCTGAGCACGTACGCGGCCATAGCGGGCGGCTTCCTGGACGGCACGACTCTCGCGCAGCAGGGAACGCTCCGATCCCTCCTGGGCAGAGCCCCCCACCCGCCCATCGACGCCTACAGGGCCGCGTTGCAGACCACCTAGGGGCGCGGGGAACTGCGCGAATCTTTCAGGGGCGCGGGGAACTGCGCGACAAGCCACGGCCGACCCGCAGCCGAACGAGCAGCCCACAGCCCCCCGCCCCCAAAGAGAACCCGCTAGCTCCAGCTGGCGTGAAGCGGCTTACCCTCCGCATACCCCGCCGCACTCTGCACACCCACGGTGGCCCGCTCCGCGAACTCCGCGAGCGACCCCGCACCCGCGTACGTGCAGGAGGACCGGACACCAGCGATGATCGAGTCGATCAGGTCCTCGACGCCCGGCCGGGCCGGGTCGAGGAACATGCGCGAGGTGGAGATGCCCTCCTCGAAGAGCGCCTTGCGGGCCCGGTCGTACGCCGACTCCTCGCTCGTGCGGTTGCGCACCGCGCGGGCGGAGGCCATGCCGAACGACTCCTTGTAGAGGCGGCCGTTGGCGTCCTGCTGGAGGTCGCCCGGGGACTCGTAGGTCCCGGCGAACCACGAGCCGACCATGACGTTCGACGCACCGGCGGCCAGCGCCATGGCGACGTCGCGCGGGTGCCGGACACCTCCGTCGGCCCACACGTGCTTGCCGAACTTCGCGGCCTCGGCGGCGCATTCGAGCACCGCGGAGAACTGCGGACGGCCGACGCCGGTCATCATGCGCGTGGTGCACATCGCGCCGGGGCCCACGCCGACCTTGATGATGTCCGCGCCGGCCTCGATCAGGTCGCGCACGCCCTCGGCGGCGACGATGTTGCCCGCCACGATCGGGACGTGCGGGTCGAGTCCGCGCACGGCCTTGACCGCGGCGATCATCGACTCCTGGTGGCCGTGCGCGGTGTCCACGACGAGCGTGTCGACGCCCGCGTCGAGGAGCTGCTTGGCCTTGCCCGCCACGTCGCCGTTGATGCCGACGGCGGCGGCGATGCGCAGGCCGCCGTTGGCGTCGACGGCGGGGGTGTAGAGCGTGGCGCGCAGGGCGCCCGTACGGGTGAGGATGCCGGCGAGGCGGCCTTCCTTGTCCACGGCCGGGGCGTACCTGCGGTTGGCGCCGTCCAGCTTGTTGAAGGCGTCGCGCGGGTCGATGTCGGCGTCCAGGAGCAGCAGGTCCTTTGACATGACTTCGGAGAGCTGCGTGAAGCGGTCGACGCCGCTGAGGTCGGCGTCCGTGACGACACCGACGGGCTTCTGGTCGGCGTCGACGACGACACCGGCGTCGTGCGCGCGCTTGGGCAGCAGCGCGAGAGCGTCCGCGACGGTCTGCGAGGGGGCCAGGACGATCGGGGTGTCCAGGACGTGGTGGCGCGTCTTGACCCAGGAGACGACGTCGGTGACGACCTCGATCGGGATGTCCTGGGGGATGACGACGATGCCGCCACGGCGGGCGACGGTCTCGGCCATGCGCCGGCCGGCGATCGCGGTCATGTTGGCGACGACCAGCGGGATCGTGGTACCGGTGCCGTCGGGCGAGGACAGGTCGACGGCCTGGCGGGAGCCGACGGCGGAGCGCCTCGGGACCATGAAGACGTCGTCGTACGTCAGGTCGTACGCAGGCTGGATGTCATTGAGGAAGCGCACGTGCTGCTCATCCCAGTCGATCAGAGGTGGCCCCCGGACAGTTAGGCCAGGGGGAAAGCACGTACTTCATTCTCCCATGCCACCGGTGCTGTGCGGCCTGGGACGATCACCCAGGCGGGCGACGCGGCCGGTGGTCGGATCGTCCAAGCGGGACCGTGAAGCGGAACAGTCCGTTCAGCGCTCGCGACGCTCCGTGTCGATGAGGGCCTAGGGCCCCAGCACGAGGACGATCTCCAGGCCGGTCTCCGCGCCCCGCCAGTGCCCGACCGCCGCCGTGAACACCTCCTGCGCGATCTCCCACTCCTCCGGCGCCGCCCGCGCGTACTCCTGCCAGTTGGAGACGACGAGCAGCCGCCCGCTCGCGCGGGGCGCCCAGGACAGATCGGTGAGGCAGTCGGCGAGGGCGTCCCAGTTGTGCCCGAACCAGTCGGGCAGGCCGAGGCCGCGGGCGCAGCGCTCCATGAAGGCGGCCTTGTCCACCACTCCGGCCAGGGAGAGCGTCGCGGTGGTCCAGCCCGTGCCGCGTGCCGCGTCGAGCACGGGCGCGAGCGGGTCGGCTGCGTGCGGGTCGGGTGCGCTGTCAGTACCGCCGGGCATTACCTGAGCACCGCCTTGAAGGACGCGTAGTGGTCGTCCGTGTAGTAGATCTCTTCGCCGCTGCCGGTGACGATCCGCCGGGCGCCGCGGTCGCGCTCGCCCGGCGTGCGGACGGTGTACTCGTGGTAGTAGCCGCGTCCGCGGCGCGGCAGCTCCCGCTCGAAGTTGCCGAAGACGGTGCCGTCCTTCCCGTACGGGAAGGGGCCCCCGTCATCGATGCGGCGCAGCGTCTGCCGCGCCTCGGCGGGCAGGCGGTCGACCTGGACGGTGGCCATCCCGCGGGCCCAGCCGGGGGCGTCCCCTCCGGTGCCGGTGCCGGTGCCGGTGCCGCCCGAGGAGCACCCGGCCACCAGGACACCGAGACAGAGCAGCAGCACCCCAAGGACGCGGGGAACAAACCGGTTCAGCATGTCTCAGACCTTGCCATGGCGTCCCTTCAGGGGCGCGAGGAACTGCGCGATCGGCCCCCACGGCCCGCAGGCGCTCAGCTCCCGTCCGGGTCCGCCCGGTTCAGCGCGGGCCGGGGCGCAGCCCCGGCGACGAGCAACTGGTCAGCGGCCGCCGTGTCCGTCACCAGACTGGTGACGAGCCCCGACCGGAGCACCGCGTCGATGGCGGCAGCCTTCCGCTGCCCCCCGGCGATGGCGACGACCTCCGGGATGCGCCGGAGCCGATCCGCTTCGACGGTGATGCACCGCTCCCCGAGGTCCCGCCCGACCCGGCGCCCCTCGGCATCGAACAAATGGGCAGACATCTCCGCAGCAACTCCCAGCGAAGCGTAATGCGCCCGCTCCTCGTCGCTGAGCATGTCGTGGACCGTGGAGATGCCCGGCTCCCAGGAGCCGATGGAGACGCAGGCGACCGTGACCTTGTCGAAGTACTCGAAGGCGCGGGCGATGCCGGTCTGGTTGCGCAGCGCCGCCGCGGTGGCGGGGTCGGGCAGCAGCATCGGCGCGTAGATCGGGTGGGCCTCGCCGCCGGACACCTGGGCGGCGCGGCGGACGGCCTCGACGGAGCCGCGCTCGGCGGTCCCCGCGTCGTACACGCCCGTCAGCTGCACGACGGTGCACGGCGGCAGTTGGCTGAGCGCGGCTGCCATGTGGATCGTGGAGCGGCCCCAGGCGAGGCCGAGCACATCGCCCTCGTTGACCAGCTCGCCGAGCAGGTCCGCCGCCACCTCGCCGAGGTTCTCGGGATCGGGGGACTCGTCGATCTCGTCGGCGGGCGCCGGCGACTCCACGACGACGGCGTGCCGCAGGCCGTAGCGGGCGCGCAGCGCGTCCGAGCGCTCCGCGTCCAGCTCTGCGGGCACCCTGATCTCGATGCGCACGAGATCCCGCTCCAGGGCGGTCTCCAGGACCCGGGCCACCTTGAAGCGGCTGACGCCGAACTCCTCGGCGATCTGGATCTTGGACTTGCCCTCGAGGTAGAAGCGGCGGGCCATGGCCGCCGCCTGCACCAGCTCCGCGGGTCCCATCCGCATGGCTGACCGACCCGCCGACATGGCCGACACGGCGCTCTCCTCACTGCTGTTCACAAACTGGGTTCGCCGTTCATCCTTGCAGATCCGGCCTAGTTGATCAGCCCTGAGGGACTGCGTTCACGTTCTCGTGGCTCAGTGGTCGCACGCCCATGCGCTTGACGCTGTCTTTGCCTCGGCTTGGGTGCGCAATGAACGTACCGCGTCTGCCGGATCCTTGGCGCCGTAGACGGCGGAGCCCGCGACGAATACGTCGGCGCCCGCGTCGGCGCAGCGCTCGATGGTCTCGGCCGAGACACCGCCGTCGACCTGCAGCCACATCTCCAGGCCGTGCTTGCCGATCAGGTCACGGGTGCGGCGGATCTTGGGCAGCATGATGTCCAGGAAGGACTGGCCGCCGAAGCCCGGCTCGACCGTCATGATCAACAGCATGTCGAGCTCGGGGAGCAGGTCCTCGTACGGCTCGATGGGCGTCGCCGGCTTCAGCGCCATGGAGGCGCGGGCACCCTTGGCCCGGATCTCGCGTGCGAGGCGGACCGGGGCCGCGGCGGCCTCCGCGTGGAAGGTGACGGATCCGGCACCCGCCTCGACGTACTGCGGGGCCCAGCGATCGGGGTCCTCGATCATCAGGTGACAGTCCAGCGGCGTGTCCGTCGCACGGGCCAGGGACTCTACGACCGGCACTCCCAGGGTGAGGTTCGGGACGAAGTGGTTGTCCATCACGTCGACGTGGAGCCAGTCGGCGCCTTCGACCGCCTTTGCCTCCTCGGCAAGACGGGCGAAGTCCGCGGACAGGATGCTGGGGTTGATCTGCACGGCCATGCCCCAAGCCTCCCATGCCCGGCACGCGTTGCGAGCAGCAGTCCACCGCATGGGCACAGCGGCTCCCGCCCCCGCACGCCCGGTGCCATGCTGGATCGTCCAGCGGCACCGCGCACGGCGAGCGGGGGGAAGCCATGGCGGACGTACGGCGGCAGGGGCGGCACGGGGTCGCGTGGCTGGTGTGCGGGCGGCGCACCAAGTGGCTGGTGGTGCTGTTCTGGCTGGTGGTGATCATCGTCGCCGCGCCGCTGGCCCAGAAGCTCACCGACGCCCAGGAGAACGACGCGGAATCCTGGCTGCCCGGCTCCGCGGAATCGACCCAAGTCCTTGACATCTCCGACGGGTTCAGGCCCGAGGCGATCCCCGCCATCGTCGTGTACGCCCGCGAAGGCGGCCTCACCGCGGCGGACCGTTCGCGGATCGCGGCGGACGTCCGACAGGCCCGGGAGCTGCGCGCCCACGGCGTCCGGGGCGCCGAGACCCGCGGCCCCCTGTACGACCGGAAGGCGGGCGCCGAGGCCGCCCAGGTCGTCGTCCCGATCACCATGGACGCCGAGGGCTGGGAACGCATCGGGCCCGCCGTCGACTCCGTCAAGGAGCGGGTGGGCGACGGCGGTGCAGGCCTTTCCGTGCACGTCACCGGGCCGGGCGGCACCGCCGCCGACTCCGCCGAGGCCTTCGAGGGCATCGACTCCACGCTGCTGCTCTCGGCGGCGGGCATCGTCGTCGTGATCCTCTTGCTCACCTACCGCAGCCCGACGCTGCTCCTTGCCCCGCTGATCGCCGTCATCACCGCGCTGTTCACCGCCCAGGCGCTCATCTACCTGCTCGCCGCGCACGCGGACCTGACCGTCAACGGCCAGAGCGCGGGCATCCTGACCGTGCTCGTCTTCGGCGCGGGGACCGACTACGCCCTGCTTCTCGTCGCTCGCTATCGCGAAGAGCTGCGCCGCCACGAGGACCGCCACGAGGCGATGGCCCTCGCCCTGCACCGGGCGGGCCCCGCGGTCCTCGCCTCGGGTGCGACCGTCGTCCTGAGCATGCTGGTGCTGCTGGCCGCCGAGATGAATTCGACGCGCGGCCTCGGCCCGGTCGCCGCGATCGGCGTCGCCATCGGTCTCCTCGCAATGCTCTCGCTCTTCCCCGCCCTCCTGGTGATCTTCGGCAGGTGGTTCTTCTGGCCGCTGGTCCCGCACGCCGGTTCTCCCGAACCCACCGAGCACGGCCTGTGGGCCCGCACGGGGCGGCGCATCGCCCGCCGCCCGCGGCTGATCTGGGCGGTCACGGGGGTGGTCCTCGCCCTGCTCTCGCTCGGCCTGCTGCAGCTGCGGGCCGAAGGGCTCAGCAACGCCGACGCGTTCACCGACAAGCCGGAATCGATCACCGGCCAGGAGGTGCTCGCACGCCACTTCCCCGCGGGCTCCGGCGATCCGCTGGTGATCGTGGCGGACACGGCGCGCGGCGACCGGATCGGCGAGATCGTCGCGGGCACCCGGGGCGTGCAGCCCGGCAGTGTCGTCGTACCGCCGGGGACGAAGCCCGAGCACGACGGCAAGGTGCTGTTCGAGGCGACGCCGAAGGACCCGTCCGACAGCGCGGCCGCCAAGCGGACCGTGGAGCGGGTGCGCGAAGCCGTGCACGCCGTCCCCGGCGCGGACGCGCGGGTGGGCGGCGGCACGGCCGCCCTGCTCGACATGGACCGCGCCACGGCCCACGACAACAAGCTGGTCATCCCGCTGGTCCTGGTCGTGGTCCTGCTGATCCTCGGCGTCCTGCTGCGCGCGGTGGTCGCCCCGCTCCTGCTGATCGCGACGGTCGTGCTGTCCTTCGCGACGGCCCTCGGCCTGAGCGCCCTGGCCTTCCGCCACCTCTTCGACTACGCGGGCGAGCCGACCGACTTCCCGCTGTTCGTCTTCGTGTTCCTGGTGGCGCTCGGCATCGACTACAACATCTTCCTGTCCACCCGCATCCGCGAGGAGGCGAGCCGCCAGGGCACCCGCGCGGGCGTCCTGACGGCCCTCGCCGCGACCGGCGCGGTGATCACCTCGGCGGGCCTGGTCCTCGCGGGCACGTTCGCGGCGCTCGGCACGCTTCCGATGGTGGCGTTCGCCGAGATCGGCTTCGCGGTGGCGCTCGGCGTGTTGCTCGACACGTTCGTCGTACGTTCGGTCCTGGTGACGTCGCTCTTCCTGGACGTGGGCGCGAAGGTGTGGTGGCCGCGCTCCGATCTGGACCCCTGAGGGAACCGGTCTGCCCCCCTGAGGGAACCGGACAATTCAGGAAACCGGCACGGCAGCGTACGGAGGCCGCCAGGATGGTGGCATGAGCCAGGAGGACGCGAGGCCGGGCCGGACATGGCCGATGACAGTGCGAATGCCGGTGGAGCCGGTGGAAGCGGCCATGGAGGCCGACGCATCCGACGCCGCGTCGCGGACCGGCTCGCTCGCCGTGCGCGGCCCCCTGTTCGGGGTGGCCGCGCAGCGTCGGGAGGACGGCGGGCGGTGGCGGGTGACCGGCGAGGTGACACAGGGATGTCCGCAGCAGGCCCGGGACGACCTGCTCTCGCTGCTGTGGTTCCGGGCGAAGGACGATGCCCGGGACAGGGCGGAGAGACGTGCTCTGCTGGCGGCGGTGGCCCGGCTGGAGAGCGAGTGCGTCGACGAACTCACCGTGACCGGCACCCGCTACCGGATCGTGCGGGCCGAGGAGTACGTCGGTCTGGACGTGCACGGCGGCATCGAGCAGCCCCGCCCGACCGACGAACACCACGCCTCGCCCGACTGGGACCGCGGTGTCAGGCATCCGAAGATCGACGAAGGCCTTGTCCTCGACCCCGCCGCCCCCGTCACTCCGGCGCAGGCCGCGGAACGCCTCGCGCTGCGCGCCCTTGAGTACACCGGCTCCCGCTACCCCGACCAGGTACGCGCCGACTCGCACCGGGCCGTGCGGAGTCACCCCGACGTCCTGCTGCTGCCCGCCACGTTCGCGGTCGTGGAACGCAGCGACGGCAACTGGGCGCCGGGCAGCGCCCTGCACGTCAGCGCGCACGACGCCCGGAAGACGCTGTACTTCTCCCTGACCTGGTGGGAGCCGCGCAGATGCGGCCTCATCCCCATGGACGCCGACGTGGCGACCGACGCCCGCACCCTGACCGCCGAGGGCACCGACCCCGCGGCGGCGGAGCTGGCGGTCTACGCCGAGGCCGCCGGCCGGCTCCGCGCAGGCCACCTCAACGAAATCGAGTTCCAGGGCACCGTCTCCCGGATCGGCCGCATCCGCAGGCTGCTGCGCTGGGGCCCCGACGGCCCCGAAGGCCCCCGCCCCTCCGACGTCAACAGCCACGCCCCCGGCCCGATACACCCCGCCCTCGACGAGGACGGCAACGTGCACTTCGCCGATGAGGGAGCCGAAGAGGGCGCCGAAGAGGGACCCTGACCGGCGGGCCGACGCGCACGACCGTCAGGCGGTCCGCCGGATCAGCGCCAGATACATCGCGTCCGTCCCGTGCAGATGCGGCCACAGCTGTACGTCGGGGCCATCGCCCAGCGCCGGTACGTTCGCCAACAGCGGCCGCGCGTCGATGAGTTCGGCCCCGCCGGACTGCTTGAGCACGTCGTCCACGACGGCCCGCGTCTCGGCCAGGTGCGGCGAGCAGGTGGCGTACCCGACGACGCCGCCGACGCGCACGGACTCCAACGCCGTGCGCAGCAGCCCGCGCTGCAGCGGCGCGAAGCCCTCCAAATCCTGCGGACGGCGCCGCCAGCGGGCCTCGGGGCGGCGGCGCAGCGCGCCGAGTCCCGTGCAGGGCACGTCCATCAGGACGCGGTCGAAGGTGCCGGGCCGCCAGGGCGGACGGGTGCCGTCGGCCGCGATGACCTCGTACGGCCCGGGATTTCCCGCGAGCGCCTGCGCGACAAGACCGGCGCGGTGCGGCTGCTTCTCGGCGGCGAGCAGCGCGGCGCCCCGCCCGGCGGCGAGCCCGGCGAGCATGGCGGCCTTGCCGCCGGGGCCCGCGCAGCCGTCGAGCCACCTCTCGTCGCGACCCTCCAGCGGGGCGTTCGCGAGTGCGAGCGCGACCAGCTGACTGCCCTCGTCCTGCACGCCCGCGCGACCCTCGCGCACGGCCTCCAGGGCCCCCGGCTCGCCGCCCTCGCTGAGCCGCACGGCATACGGCGACCAGCGCCCGGGCAGCGCGGAGTCCTCACCCACGGAGTCGAGGAGCTCCTCGGCGGTGGCCCGTCCCGGCCGCGCCACCAGCGTCACCTCGGGCCGCTCGTTGTCGGCCTCCAGCAGGTCCTCGATACCGGCGCGGCCGCCGCCCAGCGCGTCCCACAGCGCCGAGACGACCCAGCGGGGGTGCGAGTGGACGACGGCCAGGTGGTCCTCGGGGTCCTCGTCATAGGGCGGCGCGACCTTCTCCACCCACCCGTCCAGATCGTCCTGGGAGACCTTGCGCAGCACGGCGTTGACGAACTTGGCCCGCCCGTCGCCGAGCACCACGCGCGCCAGCTCCACGGAGGCGGAGACGGCGGCGTGCGTCGGGATGCGGGTGCCGAGCAACTGGTGCACGCCCATGTTGAGCACGTCGAGGACCGGCGGGTCGACCTCGCGCAGCGGCCGGTCGATGCAGGCCGCGACGATGGCGTCGTACGTGCCCTGGCGGCGCAGGGTTCCGTAGACCAGCTCGGTGGCGAGCGCGGCGTCACGGGCGTCGAAGCCCTCCTGCTTCTCCCTGGCCTTGCGCAGCAGCGGCGGCAGGACGAGGTTCGCGTACGCGTCGCGCTCGTCTACGGCCCGCAGCGCCTCGAAGGCGAGGAAGCGGACGGGGTCCTTCTGCGGGCGGCGGTAGGGCTTGCCGGACTTCCCCGGCTTGCCGGAGGACTTGCGGGGAGGCCGGTTCGGCTGGTCGTTCAAAGGTGCTCCGCTGCTGAATGGTTCGAATGCTTTGGTTCGGATGCTCGGATGCTCTGGTTCGGATGCTCTGGTTCGAATGCTCGTGAGGGACCGCAGGGCCACGCCACGAGGACGGCCCGGCGGGCCGGGAGACGGAACGGGCCGGTCAGGCCCATCGTTCAGCCTACGTCGCCCGCGCCCACCCGCTCGCCGGAGGCGATCCGCACCCCGCGCGCCCAGTCCGCGCCGCGCATCGGCTTCTTGCCCTGCGGCTGGACCCAGAGCAGCTCGACGGCGTGCGATCCGGAACCGACGTACACGTTGTTCTTGGCCGCGGACAGCTCACCGGGCGCGAGGTCGGTACGGTCCTGGACGAGCGCCGCCTGGATGATCTTCAGACGCTCGCCGCGGAAGACGGTCCAGGCGCCGGGGGCGGGGGTGCAGCCGCGCACCACGCGGTCGACACGCAGGGCCGGTGCCGCCCAGTCCACCTGGGCGTCCTCGACGGAGATCTTCGGAGCGAGAGTGACGCCGTCGGCCGGCTGCGGCACCGCGTGCAGGCTGCCGTCCTCGATGCCGTCCATGGTCGCGACGAGCAGCCCCGAACCCGCGAACGCGAGCCGCGTGAGCAGGTCGCCGCTGGTGTCGGTGGGCCGCACTTCCTCCGTCACCGTGCCGTACACCGGCCCGGAGTCGAGTCCCTGCTCGATCAGGAAGGTGGAGGCACCGGTGATCTCGTCCCCCGCGAGGACCGCGTGCTGCACGGGAGCGGCGCCGCGCCAGGCGGGCAGCAGCGAGAAGTGCAGGTTGACCCAGCCGCGGGCCGGGACGTCCAGGGCGGCCTTGGGCAGCAGCGCGCCGTAGGCGACGACGGGGCAGCAGTCGGGGCCGATCTCGCGCAGCCGCGCCAGGAAGTCCTCGTCACGCGGCTTCGCGGGCTTGAGCACCTCGATGCCGGCCTCCACCGCGCGCTCCGCGACCGGGCTCGCGACGAGCCTGCGCCCCCGTCCCGCGGGCGCGTCCGGACGGGTCACGACGGCGGCGACCTCGTGCCGGTCGGAGGCGATCAGGGCGTCAAGGGCGGGGACGGCGACCTCGGGAGTGCCTGCGAAGACGAGCTTCACTGGTGGGTACCTCGGATCTCTGGGGTGGGGCGACGGCGGCGGGGTGGGGCGACGGCAGCGCACCAGTCTATGGGCCGCTCCGGGAGCCCGCCCGGGACGGTCCTCGCGAGACGGGTGGTTGACGCCGTCGGGGGCGTACGAATCGGCGCGCGCCCTGTGCATATGCACATACGCCCCTGCACCGTGACCCCACACGAACTAGCGCGTTGGTCAAGAAAGAGTTGACCACAACGGGCCTCGGATGCGGCCCGATCCTTTTAAACGCCGGTTCGAGAGGCTTGTTCATGGCCGACCACGCAACCCACGACGCCCAGGCACGGGCCAGCCTGCACCTCTTGGTGCGGGACATCGAGCGGGTCCGCCGGCAGGTGGACGCGCTGCGTACCCTCACCGCCCAGCTCGGCAACGTCTACCGCCCGCGCCGCTCCAGCCCGTCCGCGGGATTCGTCGTGTACGGGCGGGCCCCCGCCCCGACCGTCCGTCTCGCCCAGGAACTGCGGGACAGCGTCGAGACACTGGTGACCGCGGCGGTGGACTTCGACCGCTCGCTCGGGTTCTCGTGGGACGCGGTGGGCTCGGCCCTCGGCGTCACCAAGCAGGCGGTCCACCGTCGTTACGGCGCGCGGCGGGCCACCACGCAGGCGGCGGCCGAGGCGGAGCGCGCCACGGAGACGCCCGCGCCTTCGGTGGCGGCCGCAGCCACGGCGACGGTCACCGCGACGCGTCCGCTGCCGGTCGGCGTCCCCTTGCCGTCCGTCCCCCTGCCGTCCGTCCCCGCCGCCCGCGCGATGCCGACCCAGCCCACCGCGGGCAGCCCCACGCTCCGCGAAGAAGCCAGGCCGAACGCTTTTCCCGGCCCCCGCAACGGCTGACGTCCCGTCCCGACCGCTGCCTCCTCGCTCCTCCGCCAAGGACGAGGGGGCAGCTTTGTGCCGGTTCGGCACAGGACCGAACCAGGCCAGACCCCAGCCCCCAGCCCAACGACAACCGGCCCAACGACAACCAGAGACGACAACCGGCGGTGTCAGCCGATGTCCGGCGGATCCACCCGGATCCGCACCGCCTCGCCCCCGGCCTCCCTCGCACCCTTGGCCCCCCTGGCCATCCGCGCCGCCTGCGCCGTCTTCAGTGCGGCCGCGAGCGCGGCGCCGCTCCCCGGAGGGACCCGGATGAGCACCCGCTCCGTCTGCTCCCCCGTCGGCGCGCCCCCGCCCCGCCGGGCCGGTGCCTGCCCGGCCTCCCGTACCGGCACGGGCCCCAGCACCACCGCGTCCCGCGGCAGTTCGGCGCCCGCCAGGAACTCCGACAGCGCCTCGGGCGCCCCGGACACCGCCACCATCCGCGACACCGGCGGGAAGGCCAGCTCGGCCCGCTCCGCGAGCTCCCGCACCGCGTGGCCGACGGGGTCCCACCGCACCAGCGCCTGCACGGGCCGCAGCGTCGGCTCGGCGACGACCACGACCGTGCCGCCCTCGCCCTGCGGACGGACCAGCGACGACGCCGCGATCCACCGCCGCAGCGCGTCCTCGCCCGCCCGGAGATCGGGGCGGCCCAGCATGGCCCACCCGTCGAGCAGCAGGGCGGCCGCGTAACCGCCCTCGGCGACGGGCTCCGCCCCCGGCGTGCTCACCACAAGCGCGGGACCGCCCGGCACCGTGTCGAGCACCTGCTCGCGCCCCGATGTCCGCACCGGCACCGCGGGAAACGCCCGCCCCAGTTCCTCGGCGGTCCGACGGGCCCCGACCACCTGCGCGCGCAGCCGGAACGCACCGCACGACTCGCAGTGCCACTGCGCCTCCTCCACCCCGCACCAGCCGCACCGTAGGGCGGATCCACTGTCCTGTGCCTCCAACGGCCCGGCGCACCGCCGGCACCGCGCGGGCTCCCTGCACCGCTCGCAGGCGAGCCGCGGCACATACCCGCGGCGCGGCACCTGCACCAGGACGGGCCCGTGCTTCAGCCCTTCCCGCGCCACCCGCCAGGCCAGCGTCGGCAACCGGGCGGCCCGCGCCGCCTCGTCCCGTGCGAGGTCTCCGTCGCCCACGGTCCGCACCAGCGGAGCGGCCCCCCGCACCTGCTCGCGATCGGCGACGAGCGGCGCGGCCCAGCCGCTCTCGACGAGCTGCGCGGCCTCCACCGTGCAGCTCCAACTTCCCAGCAGGAAACCGCACTTGTCCCGCGAGGCCCGCAGTTCGAGCACCTCACGCACGTGCGGGAACGGCGCGTGGTCGTCACTGAGGTTGGTGTCCCCGTCGTCCCAGACGACGACGAGCCCCAGGTCCCGTACGGGCGCGAACATGGCGGCGCGAGTGCCGACGACGGCCCGCACGGCCCCGCGCCGCACGGACAGCCACTCCTGATAGCGCCGCTCCTGCCCGGCATCGGCGGTAAGGAGCGCATGCCGGCCCGCACCGAGCAGTTCGGTGAGCGCGGCGTCCACGCGCGCGGCGGGACGCCCGGTCGGTACGACGACGAGCGCGCCGCGCCCCGAGGCGAGCGTGGCCTGAACCGCGCGGGCGATCTCCTCGGCCCACTGCGGCCCCGGCAGCGCGGTCCATACGGCGCGGGGCGCGCCCCCCGAGGCCAACGCCCGCAGGAACTCGGCCCCGTGTCCGTACCGCTGCCAGCTCCCCGCCTCGGGCGGTGGGGGCGGGGCGGGCGGCTCGGGCATCTGTCGCGCCTCGGCCCGCGCGTGCCGGGGCGGGATCGCCAGCTGCAGCACGTCGGCGAGGCTGCCCGCATACCGGTCGGCGACCGCCCGGTACAGCTCGAGGAGCCCGGCGTCGAGCACGGGCTCCGGCGACACGACCTGGGCCAGGGCCGCCAACGGCCCGCTGTAATCGCTATCGGCGCACCGCTCGACGATGAAGCCGTCGATGAGACCGCCTCCTTCACGCCGCCCCTCGCGCACGTTCCGCGACCCGGCGCCGAACCGCACCCGGACGCGCACCCCGGGCTGCGCCACGGCATCGAGCTCCTCGGGCACGGCGTAGTCGAAGTACCGGTCGAGATGCAGTACCCCCTTGTCGACGAGCACGCGCGCGACCGGCAACTCCTTGGCCAGCGCGGCTCCCCGCCACGTCCGCGGCTTGGCCCGCGGCACCTTGGCCCGGCGCACCGACTCCCGAATGAGCGCAAGCTGCTCCGGCTCCGCGGCTCCCCCGCCGCCCTCGAACCCTTCGTTCTCCCTGCTCACAGCTGCATTCCTACCAGACCGCACTGACAGTGCTCAGAGCCTGTCCTCGAAGCCCCGCCCACGCAGCGAGGCCCGGCACCCCCGCAGGGGTACCGGGCCTCGTCGGAACAACAGGGGGCCGGGACTACAGCCCCGCCGCCTCCCGCAGCGCGTCCACGCGGTCCGTGCGCTCCCACGTGAAGTCGGGGAGCGCCCGGCCGAAGTGGCCGTACGCGGCGGTCTGCGAGTAGATCGGGCGGAGCAGGTCGAGGTCGCGGATGATCGCGGCCGGGCGCAGGTCGAAGACCTGGGCGATGGCCGCCTCGATCTTGTCCGTGTCGACCGTGGCCGTGCCGAACGTCTCGATGAAGAGGCCGACGGGCTCGGCCTTGCCGATGGCGTACGCGACCTGGACCTCGCAGCGGGCCGCGAGGCCTGCCGCGACGACGTTCTTGGCGACCCAGCGCATGGCGTAGGCGGCGGAGCGGTCGACCTTGGACGGGTCCTTGCCGGAGAAGGCACCGCCGCCGTGGCGGGCCATGCCGCCGTACGTGTCGATGATGATCTTGCGGCCGGTGAGGCCGGCGTCGCCCATCGGGCCGCCGATCTCGAAGCGCCCCGTGGGGTTGACCAGGAGGCGGTAGCCCTCGGTCTCCAGCTTGATGCCGTCCTCGAGGAGGGCCTTCAGCTCGGGCTCGACCACGAACTCGCGGATGTCGGGGGCCAGGAGAGAGTCCAGGTCGATGTCGCTCGCGTGCTGCGAGGAGACCACGACCGTGTCGAGGCGGACGGCCTTGTCGCCGTCGTACTCGATGGTGACCTGGGTCTTGCCGTCGGGGCGCAGGTACGGGATGGTCCCGTTCTTGCGGACCTCGGAGAGGCGGCGCGAGAGGCGGTGCGCGAGGTGGATCGGGAGCGGCATCAGCTCCGGCGTCTCGTCGCAGGCATAGCCGAACATCAGGCCCTGGTCGCCCGCGCCCTGCTTGTCGAGCTCGTCCTCATCGCCTTCGACGCGCTTCTCGTACGCCGTGTCGACGCCCTGCGCGATGTCGGGGGACTGCGAGCCGATGGACACCGAGACGCCACAGGAGGCGCCGTCGAAGCCCTTCTTCGAGGAGTCGTAACCGATCTCGAGGATCTTGTCGCGCACGAGCTGCGCGATCGGCGCGTACGCCTTCGTCGTGACCTCACCGGCCACGTGGACGAGGCCGGTGGTGATCAGCGTCTCCACGGCGACCCGGGAGGTCGGGTCCTCCCGCAGAAGCGCGTCGAGAATGGTGTCGCTGATCTGGTCAGCGATCTTGTCGGGGTGACCCTCGGTCACAGACTCCGAGGTGAAGAGGCGCCGGGACACATCGCTCCCTGTGGTTGCAGCGGCTGCTGGCTGATCATGGGTGGACGGCCGGGAGCTGCGCCCGGCGTCGTCCGAGACCAGTTTATCGGTCACACTCGGCCGCCGGGCCACATGTCTCGCCACTTGGGAGGCCTGTGACCAGCGGCACTGCTTTGCGCGGTACGACGATCCGCCTCCGCCAAAGGGCCTCGCACCCCATTTTCCCGGGTTTGAGGCGCCCGATGGGGCGAAGATGACATTGAGCCCTGCCTGCACAGACTCCGTCAAGAGAAGCACCTGAATGTGGCCAAGTTCCGCCAAGAGGCGAAAGTGAGACACCGGAACCGGCCACTGTCCGGATGGTGAGACAGAGTGGGGTTGGGGGAGAAGTCAGGACAGCCGCTCGGCGACCAGGTCCCAGACCGTGTCCGCGAGGGCCTCCTTGGGGCCGTACGGGACGGGCGTCTCGCTGCCGTCCGCACCGAGCACGACGGCCTCGTTCTCCTCGGAGCCGAAGGTCTTGCGCTCGCCGACCTCGTTGACGACCAGCAGGTCGCAGCCCTTGCGGGCGAGCTTGGCGCGGCCATTGGCCAGCACGTCGTCCGTCTCGGCGGCGAAACCGACGACCACCTGACCGGCGCGGGGCCGCTCCCCCGCGATCTCGGCGAGGATGTCGGGGTTGCGGACCAGGGCGATCGGCGCCGGGTCCTGGCCGTCCTTCTTCTTGATTTTGCCCGCCGCGTACGTCTCGGGCCGGAAGTCGGCGACGGCGGCCGCCATCACCACGGCGTCGGCGTCGGCCGCGGCCTTCAGGACGGCCTCGCGCAGCTGCACGGCGGTGCCGACCGGCACGAGGTCGACGCCCGCCGGGTCCGGCAGCGCCGCGTTGGCCGCGACGAGCGTGACGCGGGCGCCGCGCGCGGCGGCGCTGCGGGCGAGCGCGTAGCCCTGCTTGCCCGAGGAGCGGTTGCCCAGGAAACGGACCGGGTCCAGGGGTTCGCGGGTGCCGCCCGCACTCACGACGACATGGCGGCCCGCGAGGTCCTGCGCCAGGTCCTTGCGGGCGAGGACGCGGCGTACGACCTCGAAGAGCTCGACGGGGTCCGGGAAGCGGCCCTTGCCGGTGTCGACGCCGGTGAGGCGGCCGACGGCGGGCTCGACGACGAGGGCGCCGCGGCGGCGCAGGGTGGCGACGTTCTCCTGGGTGGCCGGGTGCTCCCACATCTCGGTGTGCATGGCCGGGGCGAAGACCACCGGACATCGGGCCGTCAGGAGCGTGTTGGTGAGCAGGTCGTCGGCCAGGCCGTGGGCCGCCTTGGCGAGCATGTCGGCGGTGGCCGGGGCGACGATCACGAGGTCGGCGTGCTGGCCGATGCGGACGTGCGGCACCTCGTGGACGTCGGACCAGACCTCGGTCGAGACGGGGTTGCCGGAGAGCGCGGACCAGGTCGCGGCGCCGACGAAGTGCAGCGCCGACGCGGTCGGCACCACGCGCACGTCATGGCCGGATTCGGTCAGCCGCCGCAGCAGCTCGCACGCCTTGTAGGCCGCGATGCCACCGCTGACTCCCAGGACTACCTTCGGCTTCTCGGCCACTGCCTCTGTCTCCCCGCACTCGGATCCGTACGCGGATGCGTACTCGGATGCGTACCACTCCATGACACACCACAGGCCCGGCAGCCGTGCTGCCGGGCCTGTGGTGAACGTACGAACCGCTTTACTGAGCCGGGCCCTCGATGGCCTCGGACGTCAGCAGACCGGCGTTGATCTCGCGGAGCGCGATCGACAGCGGCTTCTCGTGGACGTGGGTGTCCACGAGGGGGCCGACGTACTCCAGGAGGCCCTCACCGAGCTGCGAGTAGTACGCGTTGATCTGGCGCGCGCGCTTGGCGGCGTAGATCACGAGGCTGTACTTCGAGTCGGTGGCTTCGAGCAGCTCATCAATCGGCGGGTTGATGATGCCCTCGGGCGCGGTGATGGAAGAGGACACTCTTCGCCTTCCGATGGGGTCAAGTGATGTCGAGACCGGCGTCAGGACACGGGTGAAGATCTAAAGAACTTTGGTCAAGGCTAGCAGCTCACGGGCCACGTCCTCGACGGAGGTGTTGACCAGGGTGGTGTCGAACTCCGCCTCGGCGGCGAGCTCGATCCTGGCGGCGGCGAGCCTGCGCTCGACCACGTCGGGTGCCTCGGTCCCCCGGCCGGTGAGCCGACGGACCAGCTCGTCCCAGCTCGGCGGGGCGAGAAAGATCAGCTGGGCCTCGGGCATCGACTCGCGCACCAGGCGCGCGCCCTGCAGATCGATCTCCAGGAGGACGGGTTCGCCCGCCTCCAGGCGGTCGAGCACGGCGCGACGCGGTGTGCCATAGCGGTTGCCCGCGAACTCGGCCCATTCCAGGAGCTCGCCGTTGGCGATGAGCTTGTCCATTTCGTCGTCGGAGACGAAGAAGTAGTGGACACCGTGCTTCTCACCGGGCCGCGGCTTGCGGGTGGTGGCCGAGACCGAGAGCCAGACCTCAGGGTGTTCTTTGCGCATATGAGCGACGACCGTGCTCTTGCCGACCCCGGAGGGGCCGGAGAGCACGGTCAGCCGCGGACGTACGTCCGGGGGTACGGGGGACGTCCCCCGGGGTGTTGCAGCCATGCAGCGATTATCCAGGTTCTCAGGAGTGCCTGAGAACATCAGCTCTCAGGAATGCCCGAGAACATCAGCCGGCGGCACCGCCACCGAACTCTCGCTCGAGCGACGCGATCTGGTTGGAGCCGAGACCGCGCACACGGCGGCTCTCGGAGATGCCAAGACGCTCCATGATCTGCTTGGCGCGGACTTTGCCCACGCCAGGCAGAGACTCCAGGAGGGCGGAGACCTTCATCTTGCCGATGACATCGTTCTCCTGACCCTGCTTGATGACCTCGTGAAGCGAGGCGCCGGAGTGCTTGAGTCGATTCTTGACCTCGGCCCGCTCCCGGCGAGCCGCGGCGGCCTTTTCGAGCGCGGCTGCGCGCTGTTCAGGGGTAAGGGGCGGAAGAGCCACGCCTACGTCACCTCGGATGTCGAACTGTCGGATACGGACCGGTGCGGAACCTAATCGCCCCACACCAGGTGAGCAACGTGCAACGCGCTTGCCCGTTGGCTCTCGTCGGAGACTAGCGGGCATGGCCGCCGGAGTCAGCGAGAACAGACGAAAAGTCCTGGTCAGCCTCTGTCGAGCCGTACATATCGGGCATATCGCCCCGGATTTGGGTCGGCAATTCGTCAGCGGGCCGTCAACGGAGTGCGCGCGGCGGGTCCGTTGCCCCTCTCAGGCCGCTTCGACGGCCTCCCTGATCTCGTCCGCGAAGCGCGCTGCGGAGTCGCGCAGGCCCGTGACGTCGGGTCCGTGCCGGAGCACGCCGCGGCTGACGCTCGGTACGACATTGCGGACAACCGGGCCGAAGACACCGGGGAGGTCGGCGGGCGTCGCGCCCTGGGCCCCGATGCCGGGGGCGAGCAGCGGGCCGTTGATCCCGAGGTCGTACGACGACAGGTCGCCCAGCGTCGCGCCGACGACCGCTCCGAAGGACCCCAGGGGCCGCTGGGCGGCGTTCTCCGCGGCGAGGTGCCCGAGGACCGTCGCCGCGACCGTGCGGCCGTCCTCGCGCACCGCGTGCTGCACCTCGGCGCCCTCGGGGTTGGAGGTGAGGGCGAGCACGAAGAGCCCGGCGCCGTTCTCGCGGGCGAGCTCGACGGCCGGCTCCAGGGAGCCGTACCCGAGGTAGGGCGAGACGGTGAGCGCGTCGCTGAACAGCGGCGAGTCCTTGTGCAGGAAGGTCTCGGCGTACGCGGCCATGGTGGAGCCGATGTCGCCGCGCTTGGCGTCCATGACGACCAGGGCACCGGCCGCGCGCAGCTCCGCGACGGCCTTCTCCAGGACGGCGATGCCGCGCGAGCCGAAGCGTTCGAAGAAGGCGCTCTGCGGCTTGAACACGGCGACGGTTTCGGCCAGCGCCTCCACGACGGTGCCCGTGAACCGCTCCAGGCCCGCGACGTCGTCGTTCAGGCCCCATGCGGAGAGCAGCGAGGCGTGCGGGTCGATGCCGACGCAGAGGGGGCCGCGCTCGTCCATGGCGTGGCGCAGGCGCGTGCCGAAGGGATCCAGGGGGCTCGTGCTGCTCACGTGGGGTTCCTCACGTCGGCGCCGACGGCGTCGGCGAGGGTGGCGTACGGGCTCGTCCGAAGGCGCGCGGCGAGGCCCTGGTGGATCGTGCGGCCCCAGAAGGGCCCTTCGTAGATGAACGCGCTGTAGCCCTGGATCAGGGTGGCGCCCGCGAGGATGCGCTGCCAGGCGTCCTCGGCGTTCTCGATGCCGCCGACGCCCACGAGGGTGATCCGGTCGCCCACGCGCGCGTAGAGGCGCCTCAGGACCTCCAGGGAGCGCTCCTTCAGCGGCGCCCCGGACAGTCCGCCGGTCTCTCCGTAGAGAGCGGGTTCGGATGTCAGACCGAGGCTCTCGCGCGCGATGGTGGTGTTCGTGGCGATGATGCCGTCGAGGCCGAGCTCGACGGCGAGGTCGGCGACCGCGTCGACGTCCTCGTCGGCCAGGTCCGGCGCGATCTTGACGAGCAGCGGGACCCGGCGGCCCTCGACGCTGCGGTCGGCGGCCTCGCGCACGGCGGTCAGGAGGGGCCGCAGGGACTCGGTTGCCTGCAGGTTGCGCAGGCCCGGGGTGTTCGGCGACGAGACATTGACCACGAGGTAGTCGGCGTGGCGGGCGAGCCGCTCGGTCGACTTCACGTAGTCGGCGGCGGCCTCCTCCTCGGGGACCACCTTGGTCTTGCCGATGTTCACTCCCACGACGGTCCGGAAGACGGGCGTACGCGCCGCCAGGCGCTCCGCCACGGCCGCCGAGCCTTCGTTGTTGAATCCCATGCGGTTGATCAGCGCGCGGTCCGGGACGAGGCGGAACAGCCGCTTCTTGGGGTTGCCGGGCTGCGGCTCCCCCGTGACGGTGCCGATCTCGATGTGGTCGAAGCCGAGCATCGCCATGCCGTCGATCGCGACGGCGTTCTTGTCGAAGCCCGCGGCGAGCCCGAAGGGACCGTGCATCCGCAGGCCGAGGGCCTCGGTGCGCAGCTCCTTGTGGCGCGGGGCGAGGACGGCCGCGACGAAGGTGCGCAGGACGGGGACGCGGGCCGCGAGACGGATCCAGCGGAAGGCCATGTGGTGGGCCTGCTCCGGGTCCATGCGCTTGAAGACGAGGTGGAAGAAGAGCTTGTACATGAAGGGGTCCTCGGGGGTCCTCGGCAGACGACAGGGGCAGACGACGGGTGTCTTCACCAGAAGGGGGACACCGTGTCTCCGGTGTCCCCCTTGTGGGCTGCTAGTCGCGGGCCGCGGTCAAGCGTTCCGCGTGTTCCTGGAGCGACCGGACGCCCACGTCGCCGCGGTTGAGCGCGTCGATGCCCTGTACGGCGGCGGCGAGCGCCTGGACCGTCGTCAGGCACGGCACGGAGCGCGACACGGCGGCCGTACGGATCTCGTAGCCGTCGAGGCGGCCGCCGGTGCCGTACGGGGTGTTGACGATGAGGTCGACGCCGCCGTCGTGGATGAGCTGGACGATGGTCTTCTCGCCGTTCGGGCCCTCGCCCTCGGACTGCTTGCGCACGATCGTGGCGTTGATGCCGTTGCGCTTGAGCACCTCGGCCGTGCCGGACGTGGCGAACAGCTCGAAGCCGTGCGCGACCAGTTCACGCGCCGGGAAGATCATCGAGCGCTTGTCGCGGTTGGCGACGGAGATGAAGGCACGGCCCTTGGTCGGCAGCGGGCCGTACGCGCCGGCCTGCGACTTGGCGTACGCCGTGCCGAAGACCGAGTCGATGCCCATGACCTCGCCCGTGGAGCGCATCTCCGGGCCGAGGACGGTGTCGACGCCCGCGCCGTGGATGTCGCGGAAGCGCGACCACGGCATGACGGCCTCCTTGACGGAGATCGGCGCGTCCATGGGGAGCGTGCCGCCGTCGCCGACGGCCGGGAGCATGCCCTCGGCGCGCAGCTCGGCGACGGTGGCGCCGAGCGAGATGCGCGCGGCGGCCTTGGCGAGCGGCACCGCGGTCGCCTTCGAGGTGAAGGGGACGGTGCGCGACGCGCGCGGGTTGGCCTCCAGGACGTAGAGGATGTCACCCGCCATCGCGAACTGGATGTTGATCAGTCCGCGCACGCCGACGCCCTTGGCGATGCCCTCCGTGGAGGCGCGCAGGCGCTTGATGTCGAAGCCGCCGAGGGTGATCGGGGGCAGGGCGCACGCCGAGTCGCCGGAGTGGATGCCGGCCTCCTCGATGTGCTCCATGACGCCGCCGAGGTAGAGCTCCTCGCCGTCGTAGAGCGCGTCGACGTCGATCTCGATGGCGTCGTCGAGGAAGCGGTCGACGAGGACCGGCCGCGAGGGGCTGATCTCGGTCGACTCCTCGATGTACGCGGAGAGGCGGGTCTCGTCGTACACGATCTCCATGCCGCGGCCGCCGAGCACGTACGACGGGCGGACGAGGACGGGGTAGCCGATCTCGTCGGCGATGGCCTTGGCCTCGGCGAAGGTGGTCGCGGTGCCGTGCTTGGGCGCGGGGAGACCGGCCTCCGCGAGCACGCGCCCGAAGGCGCCGCGGTCCTCGGCGGCGTGGATGGCCTCGGGCGGGGTGCCCACGACCGGGACGCCGTTGTCCTTGAGCGCTTGCGCCAGACCCAGCGGGGTCTGGCCGCCGAGCTGGACGATGACGCCCGCGATCGGCCCGGCCTGCGCCTCGGCGTGGACGATCTCCAGGACGTCCTCAAGGGTGAGCGGCTCGAAGTAGAGCCGGTCGGAGGTGTCGTAGTCGGTGGAGACGGTCTCGGGGTTGCAGTTGACCATCACGGTCTCGTAGCCCGCGTCGCTGAGCGCGAAGGAGGCGTGGACGCAGGAGTAGTCGAACTCGATGCCCTGGCCGATGCGGTTCGGGCCGGAGCCCAGGATGATCACTGCGGGCTTCTCGCGCTTGGCGACCTCGTTCTCCTCGTCGTACGAGGAGTAGAAGTACGGCGTCTTCGCGGCGAACTCGGCGGCGCAGGTGTCGACCGTCTTGTAGACGGGGCGCACGCCGAGGGCCTGGCGCACCTCGCGCACGACGTCCTCGCGCAGCCCGCGGATCTCGGCGATCTGGGCGTCGGAGAAGCCGTGCCGCTTGGCGTCGGCGAGCAGCGCGGCGTCGAGGCGCTCGGCGGCGGCCAACTCGTCGGCGGTCTCCTTGATCAGGAAGAGCTGGTCGACGAACCACGGGTCGATCTTCGTGGACTCGAAGACCTCCTCGGGGGTGGCGCCGGCGCGGATGGCCTGCATGACGGAGTTGATGCGCCCGTCGGTCGGCCGGACGGCCTCTTCAAGAAGAAGAGCCTTGTCGCCGGGCTCGCCCACGAAGGTGAACTGCGAGCCCTTCTTCTCCAGGGACCGCAGCGCCTTCTGCAGCGCCTCGGTGAAGTTGCGGCCGATGGCCATGGCCTCGCCGACCGACTTCATGGTGGTCGTCAGCGTGGAGTCGGCGGACGGGAACTTCTCGAAAGCGAAGCGCGGAGCCTTGACGACGACATAGTCGAGGCTCGGCTCGAAGGACGCCGGCGTCTTCTCGGTGATGTCGTTGGGGATCTCGTCGAGGGTGTAGCCGACGGCCAGCTTGGCGGCGATCTTCGCGATCGGGAAGCCGGTGGCCTTCGACGCGAGCGCCGAGGACCGCGAGACGCGCGGGTTCATCTCGATGACGATCACGCGACCGTCCTCGGGGTTGATCGCGAACTGGATGTTGCAGCCGCCGGTGTCGACGCCGACCTCGCGGATGATCGCGATTCCGACGTCCCGCAGGGTCTGGTACTCGCGGTCGGTGAGCGTCATCGACGGGGCGACGGTGATCGAGTCACCGGTGTGCACGCCCATCGGGTCGAAGTTCTCGATGGAACAGACGACCACGACGTTGTCGTTCTTGTCGCGCATCAGCTCCAGCTCGTACTCCTTCCAGCCGAGGATGGACTCCTCCAGGAGCACCTCGGTGGTCGGCGAGAGGGTGAGGCCCTGTCCCGCGATGCGGCGCAGCTCCTCCTCGTTGTGCGCGAAGCCGGAACCGGCGCCGCCCATGGTGAAGGAGGGGCGGACGACGACGGGGTAGCCGCCGAGCTCGTCGACGCCCTTGAGGACGTCGTCCATGGAGTGGCAGATGTACGAGCGGGCGGACTCGCCGTGGCCGATCTTCTTGTTGACCTCTTCGACGACGCCCTTGAAGAGGTCGCGGTCCTCGCCCTTGTTGATGGCCTCGACGTTGGCGCCGATGAGCTCGACGCCGTACTTCTCCAGGACGCCCTGCTCGTGCATGGAGATGGCCGTGTTGAGGGCCGTCTGGCCGCCAAGGGTCGGCAGGAGCGCGTCGGGGCGCTCCTTTGCGATGATCTTCTCGACGAACTCCGGCGTGATCGGCTCGACGTACGTGGCGTCGGCGATCTCCGGGTCGGTCATGATCGTCGCCGGGTTGGAGTTGACGAGGATGACGCGCAGGCCCTCGGACTTGAGGACCCGGCACGCCTGGGTGCCGGAGTAGTCGAACTCGGCGGCCTGACCGATGACGATCGGGCCGGAGCCGATGACCAGGACGGACTGGATATCGGTGCGCTTAGGCACGCTGGCCCTCCATCGGAGCGGTGTTCATCAAAGACGTGAAGCGGTCGAAGAGGTACGCGGCGTCGTGCGGGCCCGCGGCCGCTTCGGGGTGGTACTGCACGGAGAAGGCCGGCTGGTCGAGCAGCCGCAGGCCTTCCACGACGTTGTCGTTGAGGCACACGTGGGAGACCTCGGCGCGCCCGAAGGGGGTGTCGCTGACCTGGTCGAGCGGCGCGTCCACGGCGAATCCGTGGTTGTGCGCGGTGACCTCGACCTTGCCGGTGGTGCGGTCCTGCACCGGCTGGTTGATGCCGCGGTGGCCGTACTTCAGCTTGTACGTGCCGAAGCCGAGGGCGCGGCCGAGGATCTGGTTGCCGAAGCAGATGCCGAAGAGCGGCGTCCGGCGCTTGAGGACGGCGGTCATGAGGGCGACCGGTCCGTCGGCGGTGGCCGGGTCGCCGGGGCCGTTGGAGAAGAACACGCCGTCCGGGGCGACGGCGTACACGTCCTCCTCCGTGGCGGTGGCGGGCAGCACGTGCACCTCGATGCCGCGCTCGGCCATGCGGTGCGGGGTCATGCCCTTGATGCCGAGGTCGATGGCGGCGACGGTGAACTTCTTCTCACCGATCGCGGGGACGACGTACGCCTCCTTGGTGGCGACCTCCTCGTACAGGCTGGCGCCCTTCATCTGGGGCTGTGCCTGGACGCGGGCCACGAGCTCGGCGTCGGCGGCGAGGTGCTCGCCGGAGAAGATGCCGGAGCGCATGGAGCCGCGCTCGCGCAGGTGACGGGTGAGGGCGCGGGTGTCGATCCCGGAGATGCCGACGATGCCCTGGTTCACCAGCTCGTCGTCGAGCGAGCGAGCGGCACGCCAGTTGGAGGGGATGCGGGCCGGGTCGCGGACCACGTAACCGGAGACCCAGATGCGGCCCGACTCGTCGTCCTCGTCGTTCCAGCCCGTGTTGCCGATCTGCGGGGCGGTGGCGACCACGATCTGACGGTCGTACGAGGGGTCGGTCAGGGTCTCCTGGTAGCCGGTCATGCCGGTGGAGAACACCGCTTCGCCGAAGGTCTCCCCCGCGGCCCCGTAGGCGCGGCCGCGGAAGATGCGGCCGTCCTCCAGGACGAGTACGGCGGGAAGCGCCCCCTTCCTCTGCGAGGCCGTCCCCTGCTTGGAGGTCGTCATCGTGCGGTGCCTTCCGTAGTGCTGTTCGCGTCGCTGGCGCTGTTCGTGTCGCTGGCGCTGTTCGTGTCGATCATGTTGTTGAGCGTCTCGACCCATGCGGCCTGCTCGGCCGCGTGGTCCGAGCGGAAGCCCGAGTCGAGCAGCTTCCTGCCGTGCTCCCACGTGACGATCAGGAGACCGCCCTCCGTGAGGACCTTGCCGGCGATGCCCTTGTCGAGGCGGGCCTCGCGCAGCTGTGCGGCCGGGACGAAGAAGTCCGTCGCGCCGGGGCGTACGACGTCGAGGCCCGCGTCGGTGAGCGTCAGCTCGACGCGGCTGCGGGTGCCGAGGCCGTGCGCCACGATGCGGTCGAGCCACTGCCCTGCCGTGGTCGAGCCGTGGTAGCGGCCGCTCAGCTCAAGTCTGGCCGGGCCCGGGTCATCCGGCGCGGCGGGCAGCTCGGGCAGGTCGCCCTGGAGCGTGCCGCGCCACTTCCAGCCCTCGCGCATCAGCCAGTAGACGAGCGCGATGAAGAGCAGGAGTCCGACGACCCAGCCGAGCCGTGCGGCCCAGTCGGTCACGTCCGCCGATTCCTTCTCGGCGGCCAATTCAAGAAGAGATGTCACGCGAGCTTCCCGTCGACGAGCGTGGCCCGACCCCGGAGCCACGTGTGCGTGACGCGGCCCGGCAGCTCACGGCCCTCATAGGGAGTGTTGCGGCTGCGCGAGGCGAAGCCCGCGGGGTCCACTGCCCCACGGTAATCGGCGTCGACCAGGACGAGGTTCGCGGGCTCACCTGCCGAGACGGGGCGGCCGTGACCGGTGGCCCGACCGATGGCGGCGGGCTTGAAGGACATCCGGTCGGCGACGGCCTCCCAGGTCAGCAGGCCGGTCTCGACCATCGTCTGCTGGACGACGGAGAGCGCGGTCTCCAGGCCGACCATGCCCATGGCGGCCGCGGCCCACTCGCAGTCCTTGTCCTCGTGCGGGTGCGGGGCGTGGTCGGTGGCGACGATGTCGATGGTCCCGTCGGCGAGGGCCTCGCGCAGCGCCATGACGTCGCGCTCGGTGCGCAGCGGCGGGTTGACCTTGTAGACGGGGTTGTACGAGCGGACCATCTCGTCGGTGAGGAGGAGGTGGTGCGGGGTGACCTCGGCGGTGACGTCGATGCCGCGCGACTTGGCCCAGCGCACGATCTCGACGGAGCCCGCGGTCGAGAGGTGGCAGATGTGGACGCGCGACCCGACGTGTTCGGCGAGCAGGACGTCCCGGGCGATGATCGACTCCTCGGCCACCGCGGGCCAGCCGCCGAGGCCCAGCTCGGCGGAGACGACGCCCTCGTTCATCTGGGCGCCCTCGGTGAGCCGGGGCTCTTGCGCGTGCTGGGCGACGACGCCGCCGAAGGCCTTCACGTACTCCAGGGCGCGGCGCATGATCACGGCGTCGTCGACGCACTTGCCGTCGTCGGAGAAGACGGTGACCCCGGCGGCGGACTCGTGCATGGCGCCGAGCTCGGCGAGCTTCTTGCCCTCCAGGCCCACGGTGACGGCGCCGATGGGCTGCACGTCGCAGTAGCCGGACTCCTTGCCGAGCCGGTAGACCTGCTCGACGACGCCTGCGGTGTCGGCGACGGGGAACGTGTTGGCCATGGCGAAGACGGCGGTGAAGCCGCCGGAGGCGGCCGCGCGGGTGCCGGTCAGGACGGTCTCGGAGTCCTCGCGGCCCGGCTCGCGCAGGTGCGTGTGGAGGTCGACGAGGCCCGGCAGGAGGACCTTGCCCGCGGCCTCGACGACGGTCGCTCCCTCGGCCGTCAGGTCCGTGCCGACCTCGGCGATCGTCTCGCCGTCGATCAGGACGTCCCGGGCCTCGCCACCGAGCACCTTCGCACCACGGATCAGAATCTTGCTCATGGTTACTTGTTCTCCGAATCGACGGGCCGGGTGTGGGTGACGGCGGGCTCGTTGCCGCCCAGGAGCAGGTAGAGGACCGCCATGCGGATGGAGACGCCGTTGGCGACCTGCTCGACGACCGTGCAGCGGTCGGAGTCGGCGACCTCGGCGGTGATCTCCATGCCGCGGACCATCGGTCCCGGGTGCATGACGATGGCGTGCTCGGGCATCTTCGCCATGCGCTCGCCGTCCAGGCCGTAGCGCCGCGAGTACTCGCGCTCGGTGGGGAAGAACGCGGCGTTCATGCGCTCGCGCTGCACCCGCAGCATCATGACGGCGTCGGACTTGGGCAGCACCCTGTCCAGGTCGTACGAGACCTCGCAGGGCCACTGCTCGACGCCGACCGGCACCAGCGTGGGCGGGGCGACGAGGGTGACCTCGGCGCCGAGGGTGTGCAGGAGGTCCACGTTGGAACGGGCGACACGGCTGTGCAGGATGTCGCCGACGAGGGTGATGTGCTTGCCCGCCAGGTCCTGGCCGAGTCCGGCGTCCGGTCCGACGAGCCGGCGCCGCATGGTGAAGGCGTCGAGCAGGGCCTGCGTGGGGTGCTGGTGGGTGCCGTCGCCCGCGTTGATGACAGCGGCGTCGATCCAGCCGGAGGTCGCCAGGCGGTAGGGCGCTCCGGAGGCGCCGTGCCGGATGACGACGGCGTCGACGCCCATCGCCTCCAGGGTCTGCGCGGTGTCCTTGAGGGATTCGCCCTTGGAGACGGACGACCCCTTGGCGGCGAAGTTGATGACATCGGCGGAGAGCCGCTTCTCGGCGGCCTCGAAGGAGATCCGGGTCCGGGTCGAGTCCTCGAAGAAGAGGTTGACCACGGTGCGGCCGCGCAGGGCGGGCAGCTTCTTGATCGGCCGGTCGGCGACGCGCGCCATCTCCTCGGCCGTGTCGAGGATGAGGACGGCGTCGTCGCGGGAGAGGTCGGCGGCCGAGATGAGGTGTCGCATCATCTGCGTGTACTCCGGTGTGTGGAGGTCTGCGGGCACGCGGGCGCGCAGGGTCGTGCCCTGGGCCCGTGAGGGAGGAAGCCGGTCTTAAGCGGAGGCGGGCTTGGCGCCGAGCAGCACGGCGTCGCGGCCGTCCTCCTCGGCGAGCTGCACCTTGACCGTCTCCCGCAGCGACGTGGGGAGGTTCTTGCCCACGTAGTCGGCGCGGATGGGCAGTTCGCGGTGGCCTCGGTCGACGAGCACGGCGAGCTGCACCGCACGGGGGCGCCCGATGTCGTTCAGGGCGTCGAGGGCGGCGCGGATGGTGCGGCCGGAGAAGAGCACGTCGTCGACGAGGACGACCAGGCGGCCGTCGATGCCGTCACCGGGGATCTCGGTGCGGGCGAGGGCGCGCGGTGGATGCATCCGCAGGTCGTCGCGGTACATGGTGATGTCGAGGGAGCCGACCGGAATCGTGCGGCCGGTGATCTCTTCGAGCTTCTCGGCGAGCCGGCGGCCGAGGAAGACGCCGCGGGTGGGGATGCCGAGCAGAACCACGTCGTCGGCGCCCTTGGCGCGCTCGACGATCTCGTGGGCGATGCGGGTCAGTACCCGCGCGATGTCGGGGCCCTCGAGTACGGGGCGCGCGACAGCGGAGTCTGCGGAGTCTTTGGTGTCCTGCGTGTCCATATGAAACGGACCTCCTTCTCCGCCTCACAGGACGGACGTTAAAGGACGTCGAAATTGCGCCAGTCAGACTACCAGTACCCAAGACCTGGCACGTCATCGGGATCCACCGATGGGGCGGTAAGGACCATTCGGCTTGACGCAAGCAAGTAACGCTGCGTAACCTCACAGTGAGTTACCAGCCACGCGGCGGAGCCGCATGATTGTCGCAGCGTCCGGGGAGCTATATGTCCAGCGAATACGCCAAGCAGCTCGGGGCCAAGCTCCGCGCGATCCGTACCCAGCAGGGCCTTTCCCTCCACGGTGTCGAGGAGAAGTCCCAGGGACGCTGGAAGGCGGTCGTCGTGGGGTCGTACGAGCGCGGTGACCGTGCCGTGACCGTGCAGCGCCTCGCCGAGCTTGCGGACTTCTACGGCGTCCCCGTGCAGGAGCTCCTTCCGGGTACCGCGCCTGGTGGCGCCGCCGAGCCGCCGCCCAAGCTCGTGCTCGACCTCGAGCGCCTCGCGCACGTCCCGCAGGAGAAGGCGGGCCCGTTGCAGCGCTATGCCGCCACGATCCAGTCGCAGCGCGGTGACTACAACGGCAAGGTGCTCTCGATCCGCCAGGACGACCTGCGCACGCTCGCCGTCATCTATGACCAGTCCCCCTCGGTGCTGACCGAGCAGCTGATCAGCTGGGGCGTCCTGGACGCCGACGCGCGTCGCGCCGTCGCCCACGAAGAGGTCTGATCCCGCCGCTCAAGGCATCAGAAGAAACGTGCCGCCGGGGTGGCCGCAGCCGAAAGGCGCGGCCACCCCGGCGGCTTTTCGCATTCCCCGGAGCATTTCGCTCCGCGGCCCATTCCACTGACGGGCCGAGAGCGCCCCGGGAAAATCGGAGGGCCCGCAGCGGATTGCTGCGGGCCCTCCGATGACGTACGACGACGCCTTACGCCTCGTCCCGGCGCAGGGACGGCTTCAGGTCCTTGAAGCGCCCGAGCAGGCCGTTGACGAAGGACGGCGACTCGTCCGTGGAGAACTCCTTGGCGAGCTGGACCGCCTCGTCGAGCACCACGGCGTCCGGCGTCCCGTCGACCCAGACGAGCTCGTACGCGCCGAGGCGCAGGATGTTCCGGTCGACGACCGGCATGCGGTCCAGGGTCCATCCGACGGCGTACTGCGCGATGAGTTCGTCGATGCGGCGCTCATGCTCCGCGTACCCCTCGACGAGCTCCATGGTGTACTCGCTCACCGGCGGCTGCCGGGTGTCGGACCGCGAGTGGCGCACCCAGTCGGCGAGGACCGTCAGGACGTCGGTGCCGCGCTGGTCCGCCTCGAAGAGAATCTGGAAGGCGCGCTTGCGGGCCGTATTACGAGCAGCCACGGTTAGCTGTTCACCCGGCCGAGGTAGCCGCTGTCACGGGTGTCGACCTTGATCTTCTCGCCCGTGGTGATGAAGAGCGGCACCTGGATCTGGTGGCCGGTCTCCAGGGTGGCGGGCTTGGTGCCACCGGTGGAGCGGTCGCCCTGGACACCCGGCTCGGTCTCCTGGATGACGAGCTCGACGGCGGCGGGCAGCTCGACGAAGAGCACCGAGCCGTCGTGCTGCGCGACGGAGGCGGTGAAGCCCTCGATCAGGAAGTTGGCGGCATCACCGACGGCCTTGCGGTCGACGTGCAGCTGGTCGTACGTCTCCATGTCCATGAAGACGAAGTAGTCGCCGTCCATGTAGGAGAACTGCATGTCGCGCTTGTCGATCGTGGCCGTTTCGACCTTGACGCCGGCGTTGAACGTCTTGTCGACGACCTTGCCGGAGAGCACGTTCTTGAGCTTGGTGCGCACGAAGGCCGGGCCCTTGCCGGGCTTGACGTGCTGGAACTCGACGACGGACCAGAGCTGGCCGCCTTCGAGCTTGAGCACCAGGCCGTTCTTGAGGTCGTTCGTGGAAGCCACGGTTGCGGAATCTCCTGCACTGACTGACTGGTGGACGACCCCGGACGCCCACGCGCGTCAGAGCGCGAGCAGTTCCTTGGTCGTGATGGTGAGTAGCTCGGGTCCGCCGTCCGCCTCGGGGCGCACGACGAGCGTGTCATCGATCCGGACACCACCCCGGCCCGGGAGGTGAACCCCCGGTTCGACGGTGACCGGCACGCAGGCATCCAGTTTACCCATGGCCGCGGGCGCCAACTGCGGGTCCTCGTCAATTTCGAGCCCCACACCATGCCCAGTGAGCGGAGCGAGCCCCTCCACATAGCCCGCCGAGTCCAGTACGTGACGGGCTGCCCGGTCCACATCACGGCAGGCCGCACCGGGCAGAAGAGCCTCACGACCGGCCCGCTGCGCGGCGAAGACCAGGTCGTACAGCTCGATCTGCCAGTCGGCGGGCGACGTACCGATGACGAACGTACGACCGATCTCGCAGCGGTATCCGCGGTAGCTCGCCCCCAGGCACACGGAGAGGAAATCTCCCTCCTCCACCCGCCGGTCCGAGGGCCGGTGGCCGCCTTTGCCGGAGTTCGGTCCGGTGCCGACCGAGGTCGGGAACGCGGGCCCGTCCGCACCGTGGTCGATGAGCCGCCGCTCCAGCTCCAGCGCCAGATGCCGCTCCGTACGCCCCACGAGAATGGACTCCAGGAGCTCACCCAGCGCCTGATCGGCGATCTCGGCGGCGATCCGCAGACAGGAGAGCTCCTCCTCGTCCTTGACCAGGCGCAGCTGCTCGACAGCCGCCCCGAGGTCCGTCAGGCGCAGCCGCGGCGCGACCGATTCGAGCGCGTGGTGCCGGGCGACGGTCAGGTGGTGTTCCTCGACGGCCAGGGCGTCGAAGCCCTGGGCGACCGCGAGACCGGCCCCCGCGACGGCCGGATCGGCGCCCGGTGACGCCAGCGACCGCAGCCGCAGCGCCTCGTCGGGCCGCCCCTCGCACGACTCGTCGCCGGGCGGGCTCCCGCAGAGCAGCACGTCCTCGTCCTTGCCGACGAGGAGTACGGCTCCGGCGGGAGCGGCACCGGCGAGATAGCGGACATTGGCGGGCCGGGAGATCAACGCCGCCGCGCCACCACCGGCGGCACAGCGCTCCCGAACCCGCTCCCTGCGGACCGCGTACACCTCTGACATGGGGCGAGCCTACGAGCGCCGCGACCACACGGCCCGGCGGGCGCGTCCGACCGGGCGGTCGGCGCCGCCGAATCCCCCCGGGGCGCTCAGCTGTCGCAGCCGATCCCGTCGCCGTCCCGGTCGAGGTGTCTGCCGTAGCCGGGCTCGCCGCGATGGACCGGGGCGGCACCGGCGGCGCGGGCCTCGGCACAGTTCGCGTAGGACACGGACCCGCCCCCGCCGGACCCGGAACCACCGGAGCCGCCGTCACCCGAGCCACCCGAGCCGCCGTCACCCGAGCGATCGTCCCCGGATCCGCCGCCCGCCGGGGGCGCCGTGACCGTGACGGTCGACTTGACCGTCCTGGTCGAACGGACCGTGCGGGTCGGGGCCGGTTCGGCCTTCGGCGTCGCGGTGACGGTCGCGGTACTCGTGGCGGTCGGGGTGGGCCCCGCCTTCGCCTCGCCGTCCTGGTCGCCCCCGGCCGCGCCGATGCCGACGCCCAGGAACACGGCGAGAGCGAGGGCCGGGAGCAGATAGCGCTTCCGGGCCCACTTCGGGGCGGTCCTGGCGCCGTTCGCCGGGGTGGGTGGGGTGTGCGGTGTGCCGTACGGATTGGTCATGTCAGGCCCCCCGGGCTCATTTCGGAGGCATGACCGTAGTACCGGCGGCGGATATGTGAAGGCGGTTCGAGGACTCGGTGCCTCAACCGTGACCCATGGCCACGGCTACCACTTCGGGGGGCTCGCGATGGCGCGGGCCAGGACGTCGTCCAGGACCTGGGCCGTGGCGGGGACGTCCAGTTGGGAGTTGTCGATGATGGGGAGGCCCGAGCCGTACCAGCCGGCCATGCGGCCGTGGATGCGGGCCACTTCCTCGTCCGTCAGACGGCGGTTGCCGCAGCGCTCGGCGTTGCGCTCCAGGACGATCTCCAGGCCGGGCAGCAGGACCACCGGCAGCAGGCCGGGGCCCACATGACGCTTCCAGCCACCGAGGCCGACGACCGGCCGGTCGGGGAAGACGGCGTCGTCGAGGATGCAGGAGATGCCGTTGGCCAGGAAGTTGCGCGCGGCGAAGCCGCAGGTGCGGCGGGCCAGGCGGTACTGGGCCTCGGAGTGGTCGTTCCAGCCCGACTGGGGGTCGGCGAACCCCGAGCGCACCCATTCCCGTACGTCGTCGAGGCTGATGTGCGCGGTCGGCACGCGCCGGTGCTCGGCCCAGTACTTGGCGACGCTCGTCTTGCCCGCGCCCGCCGGGCCGATGAGCAGCACGGCGAGCGTCGTGGCGCCGGTGTCGGTCGGCGCCGTGCCCTGCGGCGGGCTCGGCATCGCGACGGGGCCGCCCGGCGGCAACTGGACGTGCCCGGTGGTGTCCGGGGGCGGCGGCACCGGGGCGGGGCCGTGCTGAGGGGGCTGGGGCGCCGCAGGAGCGTGCGGCATCGGGGGCTGACCCTGCGCCTGAGCGGTGTGCGGGGCCTGTCCCGGGGCGTGCGGGGCGGGGCCGCCCGTGAATCCGGGAGGCACCGCCGCATGCGCCGACACTCCGGGAGGCGGAGCGCTCGGGTGGTGTGCGGCCGGCGACCAGCCGGTGGCCGGTCCGTGCCCCGGCTGGTGGGGCGGCGGCAGCGGAGATCCCACTGCGTGCTGCATCCGGTGCCACTCCGTCTCGTGCGACTGACGCTGGTCGGGCGGCAGCCGGCCGCCCGTTACCGAACGGTACCGTTCCCGGCCGCCGTTGTGTGAACGGCCGGGGAGGCCAAGACGTGCCCGTGGCCGGATTACGCGGCCACGTGAAGCGTGTGCTGCTGGTCCTACTGGCCCACTTCGCCATAGGCGGCGAGCAGCACGGCCGGGTCGGGGCCCTCCAGGACGGTCGGCTTGCCGAGGCCGTCGAGGACGATGAAGCGCAGCAGGTCACCGCGGGACTTCTTGTCGACCTTCATGGTTTCCAGGAGCTTGGGCCACTGGTCGTAGCGGTAGGTCAGCGGCAGACCGACCGATTCGAGGATCGTGCGGTGCCGGTCGGCCGTGGCGTCGTCGAGGCGGCCCGCCAGGCGGCCGAGTTCGGCCGCGAAGAGCATGCCGACGGAGACCGCGGCGCCGTGCCGCCACTTGTAGCGCTCGTTCTTCTCGATGGCGTGCGCGAGGGTGTGCCCGTAGTTGAGGATCTCGCGCAGGCCCGCCTCCTTCAGGTCACCGGAGACGACCTCGGCCTTGACCTTGATGGAGCGCTCGATGAGCTCGGCGGTGTGCGGGCCCGCAGGCGTACGAGCCGCCTCGGGGTCCGCCTCGATGAGCTCCAGGATCGCCGGGTCGGCGATGAAACCGGCCTTGATGATCTCCGCGAGCCCGGAGACGTAGTCGTTCACCGGCAGCGAGTCGAGCGCCGCGAGGTCACAGAGGACTCCGGCCGGCGGGTGGAACGAACCGACGAGGTTCTTGCCCTCGGCGGTGTTGATGCCCGTCTTGCCGCCGACCGCCGCGTCCACCATGCCGAGCACCGTGGTCGGCACGGCGATCCACCGGACGCCGCGCAGCCAGGTCGCCGCCACGAACCCGGCGAGGTCGGTGGAGGACCCGCCGCCGACGCCGACGATGACGTCGCTGCGCGTGAAGCCGGACTGACCGAGGGCCTTCCAGCAGTACGCGGCGACCTCGGCGGTCTTGGCCTCCTCGGCGTTCGGCACCTGGATGGCGACCGCCTCGTACCCCTGGTCGGCGAGGTCCTGACGGAGCGCGTCGCCGGTGTCGGCGAGCGCCTCGGGGTGGATCACGGCGACCCGCTTGGCCTGGTCGCCGATGAGGCCGGGCAGCTCGCCGAGGAGCTGCCGACCGACCAGGACCTCGTACGGATCCGAACCGGCGGTGCCGCCGACGTGGATACGGGTGGGGGTCTGCTCCGTCGTCATGCTTCCTTCAACTCCAGTGCGTCGAGGACCGCTTGGGCGACCTCATCGGGGGTGCGGCCGTCGGTGGCGACGACCGCGCGGGCGACTTCGGCGTACAGCGGACGGCGGGCGTCCATCAGCTCGCGCCACTGCTTGCGGGGGTTGACCGCGAGCAGCGGGCGGGCCTGGTTGAGCCCGGTGCGCTGGACGGCCTCCTCGACCTCCATCGAGAGGCAGACCACGGGGTGCTCGCCGAGCAGTGCGCGGGTCGACTCGTCGATGACGGCGCCGCCGCCGAGGGCGAGGACCCCTGCGTGCTCCGTGAGCGCGGTCGCCACGGCGGCCCGCTCAAGGGCACGGAAGTACGGCTCACCCTCGTCGACGAAGATGTCCGAGACCTCCCGGCCCTGTGCGGCCACGATGTCGGCGTCGGTGTCCCGGAACGTGCTGCCGAGCCGGTCGGCGAGCAGCTCGCCGACCGTGGTCTTGCCCACGCCCATGGGGCCGACGAGAACGACCTGCGGCCCGGTCACCGGATCTGCAGGTTGTCGAGGTAGGACCGCACGTTGCGGCGGGTCTCGGGAACACTGTCCCCACCGAACTTCTCCGCCACCGCATCCGCCAGGACCAGCGCCACCATCGCCTCCGCGACAATGCCCGCCGCAGGCACAGCACACACATCAGAACGCTGATGATGCGCCTTGGTCGCCTCACCCGTCGCCACATCAACCGTCGCCAACGCCCGCGGCACCGTCGCGATCGGCTTCATCGCCGCCCGCACCCGCAACAACTCACCCGTGGTCAGACCACCCTCCGTACCACCGGAACGCCCCGACGTACGCCTGATCCCCTCCTCCGTGGCCACGATCTCGTCATGCGCCCGCGACCCCGGCACCCGGGCCAGCTCGAACCCGTCCCCGACCTCAACACCCTTGATCGCCTGAATACCCATCAACGCCGCCGCCAGCCGTGCATCAAGCCGCCGGTCCCAGTGCACATGCGACCCCAGCCCCACCGGCACCCCGTAAGCGAGGACCTCGACGACACCACCCAGCGTGTCGCCGTCCTTGTGCGCCTGATCGATCTCCGCGACCATCGCCTTCGACGCATCCGCGTCCAGGCACCGCACCGGATCCGCGTCCAGCTTCTCGACATCAGCAGGCGTCGGGTACACCCCGTACGGCGCCTTCGCCGCCGCCAGCTCCGTGACGTGGGAAACGATCTCGATCCCGGCCGTCTCCTTCAGGAAAGAACGCGCCACCGCACCCAGCGCGACCCGCGCCGCGGTCTCCCGCGCCGACGCACGCTCCAGGACCGGCCGGGCCTCCTCAAAACCGTACTTCTGCATCCCCGCCAGATCCGCATGCCCCGGACGCGGCCGCGTCAACGGCGCATTACGCGCCAGATCCGCCAACACCGCCGGATCGACCGGATCGGCCGACATGACCTGCTCCCACTTGGGCCACTCCGTGTTCCCGACCATCACCGCGATCGGCGAACCCATCGACAACCCGTGCCGCACACCACCCAGGAACGTGACCTCATCACGCTCGAACTTCATCCGCGCACCACGCCCATACCCAAGGCGCCGCCGGGCCAGATGATCCGCCACCATCTCCGTGGTGATCGGCACGCCGGCGGGAAGCCCCTCCAACGTCGCGACAAGCGCGGGTCCGTGCGACTCCCCCGCGGTCAGCCAACGCAACCTGCTCAACGGATGCTCCTCATGCTCGCGCCTCGAACTGCGGTCTTCGACGGCGCGGCCGGGTGCGCGGCCCTGGCCCGCCACCCCTGATCCTCCCACGACCTGAGCCGGGAACCGGCGCCCGGTCCATCTGGCGGACGGGCCTCGACCAGGGCGCGACCGGGGCGCGGGCCGGGCCCGACCAGGGGCCTACCGTGCGGCGAGTGCGTGCTCCCCGGCCTTGCGCATGGCGTCCAGCGGCGCGGGGGTGCGCCCCGTCATCTGCTCGGCCTGCAGCACCGCCTGGTGCACGAGCAGGTCGAGCCCGCTGACGACCGCTCCGCCGTACGCCGACCAGCGGGCCGCGAGAGCGGTGGGCCACGGGTCGTACAGGACGTCGAAGAGGGTGGCGGGACGCTCGGGCACGAGACCGGACAGGGCATCCGTGGTGCCCGCCGGGGTCGTGGCGATCACCAGGGGGGCGGTCAGCGCCTCCCTGGCGTCCTCCCAGGCCTCGGTCCTGACCTCCACGTCGAGCCGCTCGCCCCACTGCCGCATCTCGGCGGCGCGGGCGTCGCTGCGCACGTACGCGGTGACCTCGCCGGTGCAGATGCGGGCCAGGGCGGCGAGCGCCGACGACGCGGTGGCGCCCGCGCCGAGGATCGCGGCGGAGTCGACCTGTTCGATGCCGCGTTCGCGGAGCGCGGCGACCATGCCGGGCACGTCGGTGTTGTCGCCGACCTTCCGGCCGTCCTCCGTGAACACCACCGTGTTCACGGCCTCGACGGACGCGGCGGTCCCGCTGATCTCGTCGAGCAGCGGAATGATCGCCCGCTTCAACGGCATCGTCAGCGAAAGTCCCGCCCATTCGGGGCCGAGCTCCCCGATGAACCCGGGCAGCGCCGCCTCATCGATCTCGAAACGGTCATAGGACCATTCGCTCAGACCCAGCTCCTCGTATGCCGCGCGATGCAGCACCGGGGAGAGGGAATGGGCGATCGGGGAGCCAAGGACTGCGGCTCGTCGCTGCTGCGCGCTCATTGCCCCTTCAGGTATTTCTCGCGGTTCCGGTTCTGCTCTTCGTTCGTCTCCGCGAAGAGCGTCTTGTCCTCGCTGACGGAGACGAAGTAGTACCAGTTGCCCTTGGCGGGATGGAGCGCCGCATTCAGCGCGACCTCACCCGGGTTGCTGATCGGTCCCGGCGGCAGACCCTTGATCTTGTACGTGTTGTACGGGTCCTCGAGCTTGCGGAGCGCGTCGACCGTGCCGGTGCCGAGCTTGGACTCGCCGCGCAAGTAGTTCACCGTCGAGTCGAAGTCCAACAGACCATATGTCTCGGTGTTGTTGGGCTTCAGACGGTTGTAGACGACCGTGGAGACCTTTTCGAAGTCGTGCTTGAACTTTCCTTCGGCCTGGACGAGGCTCGCCACGGTGAGAACCTGCAGCGGGTCCTTGAGGTTGAGTTCCTTGGCCTTCGACTGGAGGCCCAGTTCGTCGTACTTCGCGCTGGCCTCGGCGACCATTTTCTTGAGGACGTCCGCAGGCTTCTGGCCCTTCGCGACCGGATAGCTGGAGGGGTAGAGGAAGCCTTCCAGGGGGTCCTTGATGTCCTTGTTGCTATTCGCCCAGGAAGGAAGTCCGAGGCTCTTCCAGTCCTTCTTGGCGACCTTTTCCGTGGTGCCGTTGTCGACCTTCAGGCGTTTGTCGATCTCGGCGTAAACCCATGCGTTCCGCCGACCCTCGGGAATGATGAGGTTGCTGCGGCTCTTCGGGTTGAGCATCAGCTCGACCGCGCTCGCGGCCGACATTCCCTTTTTCAGCGTGTAGACGCCGGACTGAATCGACTGGCCCCGCGAATGCTTGCCCTGCGCGGACACGAAGGCGTCGACGCTCTTGACGACTCCGGCTGCCTTGAGCTTTCCGCCGATCTCGTAACCACCGGCATCCTTGGGAATGTCGACGGTGACCGTCCCCGAGCCCTCGCCCGCGTAGTCCGGCGCCGTGCCGAAACGATCCTGATAGAACTGGTAGCCGAAGTAGCCGACCCCGCCGAGACCGCCCGCGAAGACGATCGTGACGACCAGACAGGCGCAGCCGCTGCGGCGCTTCTTGCTCTTCTTGCCGCCACGTCCGCCGCGCCGGTCGCCTCGGCCACCCCGGCGGCCGGGCTCGTCGTCATCGTCGTGCTCGTCGTCCTCGCTACCCGCGAAGAACGCGTGTTCGCCCTGGTCGGGGCCCGGGTCCCAGTCGGTCTTCTCGGAGCCGGGCTCGGGCGTCGGGGAGCGACGGGCCGGCGGCTCCGGCGGTGCGTAGGCATCGGGGGTGGCGTAGTAGTCGTGGTTCTCCGCGCCGTAGCCACCCTGCTGGCCGCCGTAGGGGTCCATCGGATCGCCGCCATACGGGACCTGGCCCTGTCCGCCGGTGTCCCAGCCGCCGTTGTAGCCGTGGTCGGGCCCGCCGCCGTATCCCTGACCGGCGCCCGCACCGTACCCCTGGCCGGGATCACCGTTGTACTGCTGTCCGGGATCGCCGTTGAACTGCTGCTGACCGCCGTAGGACTGCTGGCCGTTGTACTGCTGCTGGTCGTAGGACTGCTGCTGACCGGTGCTCCAGTCGCCGCCGTACTGCGACTGGTGCGGCTGCTGATGCTGGTGCGGCTGCTGCGGGTGGTACTGCCCCTGGCCGCCGTAGGTGGACGTGCCGCTCGCGGGCGCCTGTCCTCCCCATCCGCTGTCCCCGTACAACGGGTCCTCCGGATGCCACGGTTCGGAGCCTGGGCCCCGGCCATACTCAGTCATCGATCCCCTACATGCCGCGAGGCGGGGCCGCCGTCGGGATGGCCGGGCAACCGTTCCGCCTCTTGATGCTGTGCGGCAGTTGTTCGAACACCGCCGCATCGCGCGGAACGTTACCGTATCGCGATCAGATGACCACTTCGACGCCCTCGCCGGGAGCTTTACCTGACGCCCGTTCGGACTCCAGGGCCTGCTGAAGAATGATGACCGCGGCCGCCTGATCGATCACGGACCTGCCCTTTTTCGACTTCACGCCGGAGGCGCGCAGGCCCTGACTGGCCGTCACTGTGGTCATCCTCTCGTCCACGAGCCTCACCGAAATGGGGGCGACCATGCGGGCGAGGTCGTTGGTGAATACGCGGATCTTGGCGGCCGCCGGGCCCTCGCCCCCGTTGAGGGAGCGAGGGAGGCCGACGACGATCTCGATCGGCTCGTACTCGTCGGCGAGCTGCTTCAACCGGCGCTGCGCGGCCGGGACATCGCGCCCCGGCACCGTCTCGACCGGCGTGGCGAGGATCCCGTCGGGGTCGCACGAGGCGACCCCGATCCGGGCGTCACCGACGTCGATCGCGAGGCGTCGACCCCGGCGCATGCCCTGGGCAGGCTCGGTCATCAGGCCGTCTCGGTGACGAGGCGCTCGACGGCGGCGATCGCGTCGGGCACGGCGGCCGCGTTCTGGCCGCCGCCCTGGGCGACGTCCGGCTTGCCGCCGCCACCGCCACCGAGCGTCTTGGCGGCGGTGCGCACCAGGTCACCGGCCTTGAGACCACGCTCACGCGCGGCTTCGTTGGTGGCGATGACCGTCAGCGGGCGGCCGTTGGCCGTGGTGAACAGGGCGACCACGGCCGGGCGGTCGCCCTGGATGCGGCCGCGCACGTCCAGGACCAGCTTGCGCAGGTCGTCGGCGCCCGTGCCGTCCGGCACCTGGCCGGTGACGAGGGCGACACCGCGTACGTCCCGAGCGGACTCGACGAGACCGGCGGCGGCCTGGAGGACCTTCTCCGCGCGGAACTTCTCGATCTCCTTCTCGGCGTCCTTCAGCTTGGCGAGCATGCCGGAGATCTTCTCGGGAAGCTCCTCGGAGCGGCCCTTGACCAGCTCCTGGAGCTGGGCGACGACCGTGTGCTCCTTGGCGAGGTAGCTGTACGCGTCGACGCCGACCAGCGCCTCGATGCGGCGCACGCCGGAGCCGATGGAGGACTCGCCGAGCAGCTTCACCAGACCCAGCTGGGCGGTGTTGTGGACGTGCGTGCCGCCGCACAGCTCCTTGGAGAAGTCGCCGATGGTGACGACGCGCACGCGCTCGCCGTACTTCTCGCCGAACTCGGCGATGGCGCCCTGCTTCTTCGCCTCGTCGATCGACATGACCTCGGCCTGGACGTCCAGCTCGTGGGCGAGGACCTCGTTGATCTTCTGCTCGACGTCCGTCATCACGGCCGTGGGCACGGCGGACGGCGAACCGAAGTCGAAGCGGAAGCGGCCGGGCTGGTTCTCGGAACCGGCCTGGGCGGCCGTCGGGCCGAGCGCGTCGCGCAGCGCCTGGTGCGTGAGGTGCGTGGCGGAGTGGGCGCGGGCGATGGCGCGGCGGCGGTGGGCATCGATCGACGCCCAGACCGGGGCGCCGACGGTGATCTCGCCGACCTGGACGACACCCTTGTGGACGTGCACGCCGGGCACCGGCTTCTGCACGTCGCGGATCTCGACGACGGCACCGCTGTCCAGACGGATGCGGCCGGTGTCGCCGATCTGGCCGCCGCCCTCCGCGTAGAAGGGGGTGCGGTCGAGGACGATCTCGACCTCGTCGCCCTCGGTGGCCGCGGGCGAGGAGACGCCGTTGACGAGGAGGCCGACGATCTGGGCCTCGTTCTCCGTGAGGGAGTAGCCCGTGAAGTCGGTGGCGCCCGAGGCGTCGGCGATCTCACGGTAGGCGTGCAGGTCGGCGTGGCCGGTCTTCTTGGCCCTGGCGTCGGCCTTGGCGCGGTCCCGCTGCTCCTTCATCAGGCGGCGGAAGCCGTTCTCGTCCACGGAGAGGCCCTGTTCTGCGGCCATCTCCAGGGTGAGGTCGATGGGGAAGCCCCACGTGTCGTGCAGCAGGAACGCCTTGTCGCCGGAGAGGACCTGACCGCCGGCGGCCTTGGTCTCGGTGACAGCGGTGTCGAGGATGTTCGTGCCGCCCTTGAGTGCCTTGAGGAAGGCGGCCTCTTCGGCGAGGGCGACGGTCTCGATGCGCTTGCGGTCGGTGATGAGCTCGGGGTATTGCTGCCCCATCGTGTCGATCACGACGTCGACGAGGTCCTTGACGACCGGTCCGGTGGCGCCCGTCAGACGCATGTTGCGGATGGCGCGGCGCATGATGCGGCGCAGGACGTACCCGCGGCCTTCGTTGCCGGGCGAGACGCCGTCGCCGATGAGCATGGTCGACGTACGGATGTGGTCGGCGACCACGCGCAGGGAGACGTCCGAGCCGTGCTCGGCGCCGTACCGCACGCCGGTGAGCTCGGTGGCCTTGTCCATGACGACGCGCAGGGTGTCCGTCTCGTACATGTTCTGTACGCCCTGCAGGATCATCGCGAGGCGTTCGAGGCCGAGACCCGTGTCGATGTTCTTCGAGGGGAGCTCGCCGAGGATCGGGAAGTCTTCCTTCCCGTCGCCCGCGCCGCGCTCGAACTGCATGAAGACCAGGTTCCAGATCTCCACGTAGCGCTCGTCGTTGACGGCGGGGCCGCCCTCTTCGCCGAACTCCGGGCCGCGGTCGTAGTTGATCTCGGAGCACGGGCCGCAGGGTCCGGGCACGCCCATGGACCAGAAGTTGTCCTTCTTGCCCAGGCGCTGGATGCGCTCGGCCGGTACGCCGACCTTCTCGCGCCAGATCTGCTCGGCCTCGTCGTCGTCGAGGTAGACGGTGATCCACAGGCGCTCGGGGTCGAGACCGAAGCCGCCCTTGTCGACCGGGCTGGTGAGCAGCTCCCAGGCGAGCGTGATGGCGCCCTCCTTGAAGTAGTCGCCGAAGGAGAAGTTGCCGCACATCTGGAAGAACGTGCCGTGGCGCGTGGTCTTGCCGACCTCTTCGATGTCGGGTGTGCGCACGCACTTCTGCACGCTGGTGACGCGCGGCGCGGGCGGCTTGACCTCACCCAGGAAGTAGGGCTTGAAGGGCACCATGCCGGCGGGGACGAGCAGCAGAGTCGGGTCGTCCGCGATGAGCGACGCCGAAGGGACGACGGCGTGCCCGCGCTCCTCGAAGAAGCTCAGCCAGCGGCGGCGGATTTCAGCCGACTCCATCAGTGGTCCTCATTCCGGTTGTACGAGTGCGCCGTGTTCTCGACGGACTGCGTCTTCTTCTTGTCGTACTCGTTGGTGCTCTTGTTGGTGCTCTTGTTGCTGCTGTGGTTCTCGATGACCGCGAAGCGGCGGTGCACGGGGAGCTCCGTGTCGGGGTGGTTCCGCAGGCCCAGCGCCTCGCCCAGCTCCGCCTCGCGCTCGGCCATGCCGTCGCGGATGTCGAGCGCGAAGTCCTTCAGGCGGTGACCCGTCTCGATCGCCTTGTTCGCGGCCTGCGCGGCGAGGCTCTCGGGGGTCAGCTGCTTGAGCTTGCGGTTGACCTTGGTGGTGGCCCATACGCCGGCGGCTGCGCCCGCGGTGAACCAGAACGTACGGCGGAACATCGCTGCGTCAGTCCCTCTTACTCCGGTTGGCCCGCTTGGTCCGCCGCGCGGACGGGACGGTGCGACCCACGATCACCGTACGACGGGACGGCTTGGCGGGCATGTCGTTTGCTTCGGGGCCGGGCTTGCGGCTGATGGCCCTGCGCACGCCGTAGCCGAACGCGGCCACCTTCACGAGGGGGCCGCCGAAGGTCGAGGCGACCGTCGTGGACAGCGCCGACGCGTTCGACGTGACTTCCTGGACGTCGGAGGCAATGGCGTCGACCCGGTCGATCTGGGTCTGCGCGGAGCGCACCGCGGTGGAGGCGTCGGCCAGGAGGGGGACGGCCTGCTCGGTCACGTCCGCGACGAGCTTCGTGGTCGCCCTGAGCGTCTGGGCCAGCCTCGCCAGTGCCACCGCGAGGAAGGAGACCAGGATCGCCCAGAAGACGGCCACCAGGATTCCGGCAACCTCTCCACCCGACACTTGGCACCGCTCCCTGAATCTCGTCCTGGACTTCGCGCTCGAACTTCGCACCCGAACTTCGTACCCGAACATCAAAAAAGTCGTTCTCCGACCCTATCGCGCCGGGGGCGCCGCTCCGTACCGCATTCCCCTTGACCGCCGCAGGAGTTGTGCGAAGTGATTGTACGGAACGCTTACGGCTGAGTACGCTCCGTACCCCATGCGACCCATTCCGTCCGGCAATCTCCCCCTGGAACTGAACGCCTTCGTCGGGCGCGGCACCGAACTCGCCGAGCTGGCGACGGCGTTGGAGGCCGGGCGGCTCGTCACCGTGACCGGGGTGGGCGGAGTCGGGAAATCGCGCCTCGCCGCGCGGGCCGCGGCCCGGAGCACACTGCCCGACGGCGCCTGGCTGGCCGATCTCACGGCGCTGCGGGACCCGGACCTGCTCGAGCACGCGGTCGCCGAGGCCCTGGAGCTGACGGACCACACGAAGCGGCCGCCGCGCCAGGTCCTGCTCGGGCACCTCGCGGAGCCGGAACTGCTCCTGGTCGTCGACGGTTTCGAGCACCTGGTCGACGCCTGCGCCTCGCTGGTGCGCGACCTCCTTACACACTCCCCCGGGCTGCGGGTGCTCGCGGTGGGCCGCAGGCCCCTGGAGACCGGGGGCGAGCGGCTCTTCCCGCTCGCGCCGCTGCCGGGACCGGACGCGGCGGCGCTCTTCACCGACCGGGCGACGGCCGGACTGCCCGGTTTCGCCGTCGACGACGGAAACCGCTCGGACGTCATGGAGCTGTGCCGCCGCCTCGAAGGGCTTCCGCTCGCCGTGGAGCTGGCCGCGGGCCGGCTGCGGGCCCTCTCCCCCGCGCAGTTGCTCGCCCGGCTCGACGACCGGTTCCGGCTCCTGACCGGGGCCCGGCGCGATGCGCTGCCGCGCCACCAGACGCTGCGGACGGCCATCGGCTGGAGCCACGAGCTGTGCACGCCGCGGGAGCGGCTGCTGTGGGCGCGCCTCTCGGTGTTCGCCGGACAGTTCGACCTGGAGGCGGCCGAGTACATCTGCGCCGGGGACGGTCTGCACGCCGAGGACGTGCTCGATGTGCTCGACGAACTCCTCGCCCAGTCCGTCGTGACCCGTGAGGAGTGGCCCGCGGGCGTGCGCTATCGCATGCTCGACACAGTCAGGGCCTACGGTGGCGACTGGCTGGAGGCGGCGGGTGAGACCGCGCGGCTGCGGCGCAGGCACCGCGACTGGTACATGGGGCTCGCCACCTGGTGCGAGCTGGACTGGTTCTCGCCGCGCCAGCCGCAGGTCGCGGCCCTCGTCGAGGTCGAACTCCCCAACCTGCGGGCCGCGTTGGAGTTCTGTCTGACCGAGCCGGACGAGGCCCACCTGGGGCAGTACCTGGCCGGGACGCTCTGGTTCTACTGGGTCGGGTGCGGGCGGCTCGCGGAGGGCAGGCACTGGCTCGACCGCGCCCTGGAGCTCGAAGGCGGCCACGAGGACTCGCGGCTCAAGGCGCTGTGGGTGCTCGGCTACGTGGCCGTGCTGCAGGGCGACACGATCGCCGCGCTCGCCGCCCTGCACGAGTGCCGCGACGGGGCCGAGCGCGCGGGCAGCGCCGTCGCCGCGGCGTACGCGGAGCACCGCATCGGCTGTCTCGCCCTGGTCACGGGCGACCTGCCGCGCGCGGAGACACTGCTGCGCTCCGCCCTGGAGCAGTACCGGACGATCGGCGAGCTGAACAGCAACGTCCTGATGGGGCAGACCGAGCTGGCCATGGCGCTGGCCTTCCGCGGCGAGCTCGCCGACGCGGTGGAACTCTGCGAGCACGTGCGCCTTGTCTGCGAGGACCACGGCGAGCGCTGGGCCCTCGCGTACGCCCTCTATGTGCTCGGCTACGCGGCCTGGACCCGCGGCGAGGCGGAGAGGGCGCGGGAGCTGGTCGCCGAGTCACTGGATCTCGACCACCGCTTCCACGACCTGCTCGGCACGGTGCTCTCCATCGAGCTGCTCGCGCTGTTCACGGCGACGGAGGGCGATCCCGCGGAGGCCGCGGTGCTGCAGGGCGCCGCGGACGGCATCTGGCCCTCGGTGGGTCTTCCGCTGTTCGGTTCGGTGCACTTCGGCGGGGCGCGCGCACTGTGCGAGGAGCGGGCCCGCGAGGCGCTCGGCGACGAGCGGTACGAGGAGTGCGTGCGGGTCGGCGCGGGGCTCGACCTGGACGCGGCGGTGGCGAGGGCGCTGCGCACGGGCCCCGGAAACGACCGAACCCGCCGCCTGCCCCGCCGGGAAGGGCGGGGAGGCGACGGGCTGAAGCAGGGTGAGCTACGTCCGGGTCAGCGGGCGTAGTACTCGACGACGAGCTGCTCGTCGCAGATCACGGGGATCTCCTTGCGGTTCGGGTCGCGGTCCAGGCGGAAGGCCAGGGCCTTCAGGTTCACCTGGAGGTAGCGCGGGGTCTCGCCGTCGGGGGCGAAGCCACCCTCACGCGCGACCTGGAACAGCGGCTTCTCGCGGCTGCGCTCGCGGACCATCACGACGTCGTCGGGACGGACGCGGTACGACGGCTTGTCGACCTTGCCGCCGTTGACCTCGATGTGGCCGTGCACGACCATCTGGCGGGCCTGGTAGATCGTGCGGGCGATGCCCGAACGCAGGACCAGGGCGTCGAGACGACGCTCCAGCTCGATGACCAGGGCCTCACCGGTCTTGAGCTGCGTCTTGGACGCACGCTCGTAGGCACGGACGAGCTGGCGCTCGGAGAGGTCGTACTGCGCACGCAGGCGCTGCTTCTCGAGCAGACGGACCTTGTAGTCCGAGTTCTGCTTGCGCCCACGGCCGTGCTCGCCCGGCGGGTAGGGGCGGGCCTCGAAGTACTTGACGGCCTTCGGGGTCAGCGCGATGCCGAGGGCACGCGACTTCTTGACCTTGGGGCGGGACTGGTTCGGCATGAACCAACCTCTCTGTTCATTGTGAAATCGGCTTCACCAGTGGTTAGGGGAGGTCGCATCCGCAGCCTGGGAAACCTCAGGAACCCCGGGCTCGAAAGCCATGGGCCGTGAGGCAGCCGCTCCCTGGTCTGGGCACTATGTGCAGCACGCGAGTGGCCCACCGACCGATTCCCGGAGTACGAGATGGTGGTGGGCTGCCCGCGACACCTTCGACGGTGCGCGACGCTCCTGGATCCCCGGTGCCTCGCGGCGGTGGGGTTCCGGCTGGATGTCCCGTTCTGGTGGCGCCGGTACGAGACCGGCACGGGACGCAGCACTCCGGGCAAGTGTACCGGGTGTGGCGGGGTGCCTCAGCCCGGGGCCTCTCCGGCCCGGCCCGGTCCGGCTAGCTCTCGGGCTGATCGCCCTTGAGGCGGGCGCGGACGCGGTCGACCACGTCGGCATACCGCGCCTCGGCGCCGTATCTCGTGGGTCGGTAGTAGCGCTTGCCCTCGACGGTGTCCGGGGCGTACTGCTGGGCGGCGATGCCGCCGGGGACATCGTGGGGGTACACGTACCCCTGGGCGTGGCCGAGCTTGGCCGCGCCCTTGTAGTGACCGTCACGCAGGTGGGGCGGGACGGGGCCGGCGAGGCCGCCGCGGACGTCGGCCTGGGCCTGCTGGATGGCGATCGTCGCGGCGTTCGACTTCGGGGCCAGGGCGAGGGCGATCGTGGCGTGGCTGAGGGTGAGCGCGGCCTCGGGGAAGCCGATCATGGCAACGGCCTGGGCGGCGGCGACCGCGGTGGGCAGGGCGGTCGGATCGGCGAGGCCGATGTCCTCGCTGGCGGAGATCATCAGGCGCCTGGCGATGAAGCGGGGGTCCTCGCCCGCCTCGATCATGCGGGCCAGATAGTGCAGGGCCGCGTCCACGTCCGAGCCGCGGATGGACTTGATGAGGGCGCTCGCCACGTCGTAGTGCTGGTCGCCGTCCCGGTCGTACTTCACGGCGGCCCGGTCGACCGATTCCTCCAGGGTCTGGAGGGTGATCTCCTTCTCGCCCTGGGCGAGGGCCGAGCCCGCGCCCGCCTCCAGGGCCGTGAGCGCGCGCCGGGCGTCACCGCCCGCGATGCGCAGCAGATGCTCCTCGGCCTCCTCGGGCAGCTCGACCGCGCCCCCGAGGCCACGCTCGTCGATGAGCGCCCGGCGCAGCAGGCCGCGCAGGTCGTCATCGGTGAGCGGTTCGAGGGTGAGCAGCAGGGAGCGGGACAGGAGCGGAGAGATGATCGAGAAGTACGGGTTCTCCGTGGTCGCCGCGATCAGCGTGACCCAGCGGTTCTCCACGGCGGGCAGCAGGGAGTCCTGCTGGGCCTTGCTGAAGCGGTGGATCTCGTCGAGGAAGAGGACGGTCTCCTTGCCGTGACCGCCCATCGCCCTGCGGGCCCCGTCGATGACGGCGCGCACTTCCTTCACGCCCGCGGTGATCGCGGAGAGCTCGACGAAGCGCTTGTTCGTGGCCTTGGAGACGACGTACGCAAGGGTGGTCTTGCCGATGCCGGGCGGGCCCCACAGGAAGACCGAGGAGGGCCCCGCGGGTCCTCCCGCGCCCTCGCCCACCAGGCGGCGCAGGGGTGATCCCCGCTTCAGCAGATGCTGCTGGCCGACGACTTCGTCGAGGGTGCGCGGGCGCATCCGGACGGCCAGGGGACTGCTGGACGGGTCCTTTTCCTGGCGGTCTTCGGCTGCGGCGGTGAACAGGTCGGGCTCCACGTCAAGAACCCTATGTCACCCCACTGACAATCCCTCCGGGGCCCGGTCAGGCCCAGAGGTCGGCGCCCCAGCGCGTGAGGATCAGCATCGCGATGACGCCGATGTGCATCACGGGCAGGGCCCAGGTGAAGTCGGCCAGGAAGCTCTTGGCCCAGCCCGGCGCGGGCAGGAAACCGGCCCGGACGTTGAAGGACGTGACGTACCAGAAGATCAGGAGCGTGACGGTCCAGGCCAGGCAGCACCAGAGGCAGAGCGCGTTGATGTGGTAGAGCGACTGGATCATGAGCCAGGTGCAGAACGCGACGCCGAAGAGCGCGCCCGCGTTGAACGTCAGCCAGTACCAGCGCGGGAAACGGGCCCGGCCGAGCAGGCTCACGCCGACGCAGATCACGATGGCGTAGGCGACCAGGCCCAGCATCGGGTTCGGGAAGCCGAACGCCTCCGCCTGCTCGCTCTTCATGATGCTGCCGCAGGCGACGACGGGGTTGATGCTGCAGCCCGGCTGGAAGTTCGGGTCCTTCAGGAGCTCGAACTTGTCGAGCGTGATGATCCAGGACGCGAGCAGACCGCCCGCACCCGTGATCACCAGAAGCAGGGCAAGCGCGCGGCTGCCGCCGACGGCACCGGGAGCGTCCGCACGGCCCCGGTCATCCAGGGCGTCGTCCTTCGCTGACATCGTTTTGCTCATCATGCCGTTCCGTCGCTTGTGGGGCCGCGGGCACGCACATTGTGCCGCACCCGGACGGGTGTCCACCGTTCGATGGACATAAGGAGGCACGTACGGGGGCCCGCCGCTACGTCGCGGGCACGATCCTGCTCTTTCTGCCGCCGGGGGTGCTGGTCGGCGAGACCCGGCTGATGACCTTCGCCCTCATCCCGATGTGCTTCATCGCGCTGCGGACGCGGCCCGCGCTGGTCGCCGTCGTCGTTCTCAACGTCGTGCCGGTGGCGGGCTGGGCGGTGCTGTGGCGCCCGTCCGCGCAGGACGTCTTCTACAACTCGGTGTTCGCCACGGTCACCCTGGTCTTCTCGGTGGCCGTCGGTGTCTGGACCTTGCGGGTCATCGAACAGAGCACGGAGCGGGCCCGGCTCATCGCCCAACTGGAGGCCAGCCGCGAGGAACTCGCCCGGCTCTTCGCCGAGCGCGGCGCCCTCGCCGAACGGGAACGGATGTCCCGGGAGATCCACGACACCCTCGCACAGGGCTTCACCAGCGTCCTGATGCTCGTCCAGGCCGTCGACGCCGAGCTGGCCCGCGACGTGCCCGCGGCCCGCCGCCACCTCGCACTGATGGAGGCCACCGCACGGCAGAACCTCGCCGAAGCGCGGGCCCTGGTCGCCGGTGGCGTCCCGGCGGACCTGGACTCCGGACCGCTGCCGGACGCGGTACGCCGCCTCGCCGCCCGCCACGACGCCGACGTCACGGTCACCGGTGAGGTGCGGCCGCTGCCGCCCGGCCTGGAGGTGGTCGCCCTGCGCTCCTGCCAGGAAGCGCTCACCAACGTACGCAGACACGCCGGACCCGGCGCCTCGGCCTCCGTCACCCTGACGTACGCACCCGGCACGATCGGCCTCTCGGTGCGCGACACCGGGTGCGGCTTCGATCCCCGCGCGTCCCACCAGGGGTACGGCCTGCGGGGACTGCGGACGCGGGCCGCCGAGGTCCGCGGCACCGCCGACGTGGTCAGCGGCCACGGCGAGGGCGCCACCGTCACCGTCCTGCTCCCCGTCCCCGAGAGGAGCACCCGGTGATCCGCATCGTGCTCGCCGACGACCACCCCGTCGTACGCGAGGGGCTGCGCGCCATGATCGGTGCCGAGCCCGACCTGGAGGTCGTCGCGGAGGCGTCGAGTGGTCCGCGCGCGGAGGCCCTCGCGGCCGAACTGCGCCCCGACATCGTCCTGATGGACCTGCGGATGCCCGGCGGGTCCGGCGTCGAATCGATCGAGCGCATGGCCGCCACGGGGCTGGCGTGCCGGGTGATCGTCCTCACGACGTACGAGACGGACCGCGACATCCTGCGCGCCGTGGAGGCGGGCGCGGCGGGCTATCTGCTCAAGGACCTGGCCCGCAGTGAGCTCGCCGACGCGGTACGGGCGGCCGCGCGGGGCGAGACCGTGCTCGCGCCGTCCGTCGCGGCGCGCCTCGTGGACCAGCTGCGCAACCGGCCCGCGCGGCCGCGGCTCTCCGAGCGTGAGACGGCGGTGCTCCGGCTCGTCGCCGAGGGCTGCACGAATGCGGAGATAGGGCGTCGGCTGTACGTCGCCGAGTCGACGGTGAAGACGCATCTGCTGCGGATCTTCGGGAAGCTGGACGTCGACGACCGCACCGCCGCGGTGACGACTGCTCTGCGCTTGGGTTTGCTGGACTGAGCGCCCCTCCCGGGAGGGGCGAGGCCTCGGGGCGCTGCCCCGGACCCCGCTCCTCAAGCGCCGGAGGGGCTCAGCTGCGGGCTCAGCGACTCAGCTTGGCTGTCAGGGCCGCCACGATCTCGTCCACCGCTACCGCCTCCTGCTCACCGGACTCCATGTCCTTGAGCTGGACGACGCCCTCGGCGAGGTCACGCTCACCGGCGACGACGGTGAAGCGCGCACCGCTGCGGTTGGCGTTCTTCATCGCGCCCTTGAGCCCCTTGCCCCCGAACGAGAAGTCCGCCGCGATCCCGGCCCTGCGCAGCTCCGTCACCTTGGCGAACAGGACCCGGCGTGCCTCGTCTCCGAGCGGCACCGCGAAGACGCTGGTGGCCGCGGGGATGGCGAGCTCGACGCCCTCCGCCTCCAGGGCCAGCACCGTGCGGTCCACGCCGAGCGCCCAGCCGACCGAGGGCAGCGAGGGGCCGCCGATCATCTCGGACAGGCCGTCGTAGCGGCCGCCGCCGCCCACCGCGGACTGCGAGCCGAGGCCGTCGTGGACGAACTCGAAGGTCGTGCGGGTGTAGTAGTCCAGGCCGCGGACCAGCTTCTCGTCGTCCTCGAAGGCGACGCCCGCCGCGGTGATCAGCTCGCGGACCTGCTCGTGGTACTCCTTGCACGCCTCGCACAGGTGGTCGCGGAGCGAGGGCGCGCCCACGAGCTGCTTCTGCACGTCGGGCCGCTTGTCGTCGAGGACGCGCAGCGGGTTGATGTCGACACGTCGACGTGTCTCCTCGTCCAGGTCGAGCTCGCGCAGGAAGTCCTGCAGCGCGGCCCGGTAGACGGGACGGCACTCCTTGTCGCCGAGGGAGTTGAGCAGGATGCGGAAGTTCCGCAGGCCGAGGGCGCGGTACGCCTGGTCGGCCAGGATGATCAGCTCGGCGTCGAGCGCCGGGTCCTCGGCGCCGATCGCCTCGGCGCCGACCTGGGAGAAGTGCCTGTAGCGGCCCTTCTGGGGGCGCTCGTAGCGGTAGTAGGAGCCCGAGTACCAGAGCTTGACCGGGAGGTTTCCGGCCTTGTGGAGGTTGCCCTCCAGGGCGGCGCGCAGCACGGAGGCGGTGCCTTCGGGGCGCAGCGCGAGTTCGTCGCCGCCCTTGGTGGTGAAGGCGTACATCTCCTTGGTGACGATGTCGGTGGACTCACCGACTCCGCGCGCGAACAGCTCGACGTTCTCGAACCCGGGCGTCTCGATGTAGCCGTATCCGGAGTTGCGCAGCGGCGCGGCGATCGCCTCGCGCACCGCCAGGAACTTCGCGGAGTCCGGCGGAAGCAGGTCGTACGTGCCCTTGGGGGCCTTGAAGGTGCTCACGGAATTTCTCTCGTCACATTCCTCGTCGCGGGGCGGACGTCTCGTCCGCGCCCAAGCCGGCGGCCACCTGCCGCAGATACGGGTTGGTGGCGCGCTCCTGGCCGATGGATGTCTGGGGGCCGTGGCCGGAAAGCACCACGGTCGAGTCGTCGAGCGGCAGGCACACGCGGCCCAGCGATTCGAGGATCTCGGTGTGGCTGCCGCCGGGCAGGTCCGTGCGTCCGATGGAGCCGGCGAAGAGCAGATCACCCGAGAAGAACACCGAGGGAATCTCCTCAGTCTCGGGCATCTGGAAGGTCACCGACCCCTTCGTATGGCCCGGCGCGTGCGCGACGGAGAAGTCGAGGCCCGCAAGGCTCAGCTCGGCGCCGTCGGTCAGCTCCCGCATGTCGTCGGGCTCCCCCACCGTCAGCTCGCCCATCAGCGGCATCCCGATGGAGCGGCCGAGCGCCTTCTCGGGGTCGCTCATCATGTACCGGTCGGAGGGGTGGATCCATGCGGGAACGTCGTGCGCTCCGCACACCGGGACGACCGAGGCGACGTGGTCGATGTGGCCGTGGGTGAGAATGACCGCGACGGGCTTGAGCCGATGCTTCTTGAGCGCGTCCTCGACTCCCTGGGCGGCCTGGTGGCCCGGGTCGATGATCACGCACTCCTCGCCTGCGGCGGGGGCGACCAGGTAGCAGTTGGTGCCCCAGGCCCCGGCGGGAAACCCGGCAATGAGCACGATCGTCCTTCGTTCGTCGTCCGGCGGCAGGTGACCGCGGCCCCCGGCGGGAGAACGCGGCAGATCAGAGCCTACCGGCGCTGCCGATTCCACAGGTAACCCATATACGGTACGGGGCACACTCAGGCGGCCCCGGAAAGGGGCCCCAGGCAAAGGGGAGAGACCCGGTGGTCAGCAACGAGCAGCGGCGGCGGCAGCTCGCCCGGGAGAAGTTCGCGCGCCAGCAGGAGCGGCGGGAGACCGCGCGGCGCAGGTCCCGGATGCGCAACGCGGTCGTGGCAGGGGCGCTCGCGGTGGTGGTGGCGGGCGGTGCGGTGTCGTACGCGGCGGGCGCCTTCGACGGCGACGGGTCGTCGAAGGACGATGCGGCCGCGCGGCCCACCAGTACGCCCAAGGACCCGTGCGCGAAGGCGGCGCCGGGCAAGGTGAAGCCCCTGAGCTTCAAGAAGGAGCCGGCGCTCACCATCGACAGGTCCGCCGACTACACGATGGACCTCAAGACGACGTGCGGCGACATCGGTCTCCAACTGGACGCGGCGAAGGCCCCGCACACCGTCAACTCCTTCAACTTCCTGGTGAACAAGGGCTATCTCGACCACACCAAGTGCCACCGCCTCACCACCGGCGGCATCTACGTCCTGCAGTGCGGCGACCCCCGCGGCAACGGGCAGGGCGGTCCGGGCTATTCGATCCCGGACGAGAACCTGAAGGACAAGCGCCTGAAGGGGAAGGTGTATCCGGCCGGGACGGTCGCCATGGCGAACCAGTACAACGCGTCGAAGAAGCAGGGCAGGAACTCCGGCGGCAGCCAGTTCTTCCTCGTCTATCAGGACAGTCAGCTGCCGCCCGACTACACACCGTTCGGGACCATTTCCGATTCCGGGATGAAGGTTCTGAAGAAGATCGCGGCCGCCGGTGAGAGCAGCGGGCGGGGCGACGGCGCACCGAACGCGACGGTCGTCATCGACAAGGCCACCGTCACGAAATCCTGACTGCCGGTGGGCAAACTTCGGTCGCGCGGGATGCGGACAGCCGCCCCGCCGGTCGCCTATGTTGGCGGTGACGAAACTGTGGACGATGCCGGGGGCCCCAAGGCCCTGCGCAGGCATCATGTGGAGGAGGCGCTGTGAGCAGCGACCCGTGGGGCCGCGTCGACGAGACGGGGACCGTGTACGTGCGTACGGCCGACGGCGGCGAGCGAGTGGTCGGATCGTGGCAGGCAGGATCTCCGGACGAGGCCCTCGCTTACTTCGAGCGCAAGTACGACGGTCTGGTCGTCGAGATCGGACTTCTCGAGCGCCGGGTGAAGACAACCGACCTGTCGGCCAAGGACGCCATGACCGCCGTCGACCACCTGCGCCAGCAGGTGGACGAGGCGCATGCCGTCGGCGATCTGGACGCCCTGGGCAAGCGGCTCGACAAGCTCGTGGAGAGCGTCGAGTCGCGCCGCGAGGAGCGCAAGGTCCAGAAGGCCAAGCAGTCCGACGAGGCACGGCACGCCAAGGAGGCCCTGGTCACCGAGGCCGAGGAGCTGGCCCGGAGCGAGCAGTGGCGGGCGGCGGGTGAGCGGCTGCGGGCCCTGGTGGACACCTGGAAGGGTCTGCCGCGCCTGGACCGCAAGTCGGATGACGAACTCTGGCACCGCTTCTCGCACGCCCGCTCGGCGTTCTCCAAGCGGCGCAAGGCGCACTTCGCGTCGCTCGACGCCCAGCGCGAAGAGGCCCGTAAGGCCAAGGAGAAGCTGGTCGGCGAGGCCGAGGCGCTGTCGAGTTCGGCGGACTGGGGCCCGACGGCCGCGCGCTACCGCGAGCTGATGGCCGACTGGAAGGCCGCGGGCCGCGCCCAGCGCGAGCACGAGGACGACCTGTGGAACCGCTTCCGCGGCGCCCAGGACGTCTTCTTCGCGGCGCGCAGCGCGGTCTTCGCGGAGCGCGACGCGGAGCAGGGCGAGAACCTCAAGCTCAAGGAGGAACTGGCCGACGAGGCCGAGAAGCTCGTCCCGGTGACGGATCTGAAGGCGGCCCGAGCCGCGTTCCGATCCATCAACGAGCGCTGGGAGGCCATCGGCCACGTCCCGCGTGACGCCCGCCCGAAGGTCGAGGGCCGGATGCACGCCGTGGAGCGGGTGCTGCAGGAGTCCGAGGAGGCCGAGTGGCGCCGGACGAACCCGGAGGCACGCGCGCGTGCCGCGGGGCTCACCGGCCAGCTGCAGGCGGCCGTGGACAAGCTGCACGGTCAGATCGAGACGGCGCGCTCCGCGGGCAACAACGCGAAGGCCGACAAGCTCCAGAGGGAGCTGGACGGCCGCCAGGCGCTGCTCGACCAAGCGGTGAAGGGGCTGCACGAGTTCGGCGGCTGAGCGGTTGAGCGGCTGAGTTGAGTTTTCTGCTGTCTACGTAGAGGGGCTCCCGTACATCGCGTACGGGAGCCCCTCTACGTAGTGCGGTCCTACGGCCTGCGTGTCGACGTCACCCGGTACACGTCGTACACACCCTCCACTCCCCTGACCGCCTTGAGGACGTGCCCCAGGTGCTTGGGGTCGCCCATCTCGAAGGTGAAGCGGGAGGTGGCCACGCGGTCGCGTGAGGTCTGCACGGCTGCCGACAGGATGTTCACGTGCTGGTCCGAGAGGATGCGCGTGACGTCGGAGAGGAGACGCGAGCGGTCCAGTGCCTCGACCTGGATGGCGACCAGGAAGACCGAGGACTGGGTGGGGGCCCACTCGACTTCGAGGATGCGCTCGGGCTCGCGCGAGAGCGAGTCCACGTTGACGCAGTCGCTGCGGTGGACCGATACGCCGCTGCCGCGGGTGACGAAGCCGATGATGGGGTCGCCGGGGACGGGCGTGCAGCAGCGGGCCAGCTTGACCCACACGTCCTCGACGCCCTTGACCACGACGCCCGGGTCGGCGTTGGAACGCCGCTTGCTGCGCCCGCGCGAGGGCGGCGCGCTCTCGGCGATGTCCTCGTTGGCCGCCTCTTCGCCGCCGAGGGCCTGGACGAGCTTCTGGACGACGGACTGCGCGGTGACGTGGCCTTCGCCGATGGCCGCGTAGAGGGAGGAGATGTCGGGATAGCGCATCTCGTGCGCGAGCGTGACCAGCGAGTCACCGGTGAGGATCCGCTGGATCGGCAGGTTCTGCTTGCGCATGGCGCGCGCGATGGCGTCCTTGCCCTGCTCGATCGCCTCGTCGCGGCGCTCCTTGGAGAACCACGCACGGATCTTGTTGCGTGCCCGCGGCGACTTGACGAAGCCGAGCCAGTCGCGCGACGGGCCCGCGCCCGCGGCCTTGGAGGTGAAGACCTCCACCAGGTCGCCGTTGTCCAGGGTCGATTCGAGCGGCACGAGGCGGCCGTTGACCCGCGCCCCTATGGTGCGGTGGCCGACCTCGGTGTGGACCGCGTACGAGAAGTCGACCGGCGTGGCACCCGCCGGGAGCGCTATGACGTCGCCCTTCGGCGTGAAGACGAAGACCTCGTTGCGGGAGAGGTCGAAGCGGAGCGACTCCAGGAACTCGCTGGGGTCCTCCGTCTCCTTCTGCCAGTCGAGCAACTGGCGCAGCCACGCCATGTCGTTGAGGTGGTCGTCCTTGCCACCGGCCTTGCGCGGCACGTCGGTGCGCACCTTGGAGGCACCGGCGACGGCCTCCTGCTTGTACTTCCAGTGCGCCGCGATGCCGTACTCGGCGCGGCGGTGCATGTCGAAGGTACGAATCTGCAGTTCGACGGGCTTGCCGTTGGGGCCGATGACCGTCGTGTGCAGCGACTGGTACATGTTGAACTTGGGCATCGCGATGTAGTCCTTGAACCGCCCCGGAACCGGGTTCCAGCGGGCGTGGACGGTGCCCAGTGCCGCGTAGCAGTCGCGGACCGTGTCGACGAGGACGCGGATGCCCACCAGGTCGTAGATCTCCGCGAAATCACGGCCGCGGACGATCATCTTCTGGTAGACGGAGTAATAGTGCTTCGGACGGCCTGTGACGGTCGCCTTGATACGGGCCGCGCGCAGGTCGGACTGGACCTCGTCGGTCACTATGGCGAGGTACTCGTCGCGCTTGGGGGCACGCTCGGCGACCAGGCGCACGATCTCGTCGTACATCTTGGGGTAGAGGATCGCGAAGGCGAGGTCCTCCAGCTCCCACTTGATGGTGTTCATGCCCAGGCGGTGCGCCAGCGGAGCGTAGATCTCCAGGGTCTCGCGGGCCTTCTTCTCCTGCTTCTCGCGCTTGAGGTACCGCATGGTGCGCATGTTGTGCAGGCGGTCGGCGAGCTTGATGACCAGGACGCGCGGGTCCTTGGCCATGGCGACGACCATCTTGCGCACGGTCTCGGCCTGCGCGGCCTCGCCGAACTTGACCTTGTCCAGCTTGGTGACGCCGTCGACGAGCAGGGCGACCTGGTCGCCGAAGTCGCGCTTGAGGGTGTCCAGGCCGTACTCGGTGTCCTCGACGGTGTCGTGCAGGAGCCCGGCCATCAGCGTGGCCGGGTCCATGCCCAGCTCGGCGAGGATGGTCGTCACGGCGAGCGGGTGCGTGATGTACGGGTCGCCGCTCTTGCGCTTCTGACCGCGGTGCCAGCGCTCGGCGACCTGGTAGGCCCGCTCGATCTGGCGCAGCGTGGCCGTCTCGATCTTGGGATCGTTGCTGCGCACTATGCGCAGCAACGGCTCCAGAACCGGGTTGTACGGGTTGGAGCGCTGGACGCCGAGCCGGGCGAGCCTGGCCCGCACCCGATTGGAGGAACCGGAACGCCCCGGCTGCCCCGTGGCGGGCCGGATCGCGGGGGCCGTCGGATGGTGGTCCGCGGGCGGCTTCGGGCGGGGCTGCTCGGCCGGTTTGTCGCCCCGAGAGACCTCTCCCTGGGCGCGCTGCGCGGACGTGCCGCCCTGCGCGCCGTCTGCCTTCTGCGCGGGCGCGGCGGAGCCCGCCGAGGCCTGCTTGGCCTTCTGGGCGGCCGCGGCGGCGGTGAGTGGCTGGGACTCGTCTGGCAAGAGCGCTCCCTGTGCGCGATCGGGGTCCCCCGGTCAGGCCCCGAAGAACCCATGGTATCGATTCTGAGGGTTAGTCTCTCCTGCGGTTGGCGAGACGGCTGTGAACAGGGAAAACCGCTTGTGGTTGACGCTCGGCGCACCAAATCACTGCGCCAGGAGTCTTTGCTGGAGGGCCCGGATCGCTCCGGGCCCTCCAGGTCACCGAGCGTGTCGGTCAGGCACAGCACCTGACCGACACGGACCGCCGGTCGTATCGCGACTGGCTGTTAGCGCCACTTGAAAAGGGCGGCACCCTTTACCTTGATAGCCTTATTGGCAGCCACGTTCCCCCACGGGACATTCTTAATGAAGCCGGTCTTCCCGCAGCCTGCGTTGTACCACTTCTCCCGGCCATTCTTGAAGCCCTTTACCTTGATACAGGGCCTACCACGCTCAGCAGTCCACTGGTATCCGGTCTTAAAGCCCGGGTAGCCGAAGACGGCGCATGTGCGGTCCGTAATCTTAGTCCACCGGCCCGGAATGCCGACTGCATTCTTCCAAGGGTTTGAGCAGCGAACACTGATAGTGTCCGATGCGCGCCCTTCAGCGCCCTTTATGACTATGCTGCCGGACGCCGACGTCTTTGCCTGCGACGGCGCCGCGTTCACCGGGGCAGCTGCCGCCGACATCGCGGCGACAGACGCTACGGCCACCGCTCCTGTGGCGAACTTACGCGAGATCGACACTTGGTCCCCTCCGTTTGGATTCACTCACTTATTCCCCCTTGCGGGGTGGTCGATATCGATCCTGTCAGTGAACCCCTTGGCACCACAAGTAACTTGAGCAACATTTGAGCCAGCACCGAGTTCGAAACGGCGTCAGGGAAAAGAGAAGGGTGCTCCGAGAGAACCTCGGAGCACCCTTAAGGCCGTTTCACAATTGATCAGACGACGATCAATGCCTCCAATGCCGCCCCATCCAGCGGGGCCCGAAGTCGCTGACGACCGCCCAGAGCCGCCAACTCCATGAGTACGGCAACGCCGGCGGCCTCTGCGCCGGCTCGCCGAATAAGCCGCAGCGCCGCTTCGGCGGTACCTCCAGTGGCCAAGACGTCGTCGATGACCATGACGCGGTCGCCCGCGGCCAGGTCCTCGGCGTGCACCTCGATCTCGGCGCTGCCGTACTCCAGGTCGTAGCTCTGCTTCAGCGTCGCCCCGGGGAGCTTGCCCGCCTTGCGTACGGGGATGAAGCCGAGCCCGGCGCGGAGCGCGACGGGGGCGCCGAGGATGAAGCCGCGGGCCTCCAGGCCGACGATCTTCGTGGCGCCGTGCCGCACGCTGAGCTCGGCCAGGGTGTCCGTGAGCGCCGAGAACGCGGCCGGATCGGCCAGGAGCGGGGTGATGTCCTTGAACATCACGCCCGGCACCGGGTAGTCCGGGACGTCACGGATGCGGCTGAGCAGCAGCTCCGTGACGCCTGCGAGCTCGGTCATCGGCGCTTCCCCGACGGGCGTCCCTTGCCGCGGCTGCGGGACGCGGGCTGCGTGCGGGGACCGACGACGGCCGGTGCGGCGTCATCGGCCAGGTCGTCGTCCTGCGGGTCATCGGCATCGGCGGACACCGGCGCCTCCGCGGACTCGCCCTTCGCCGCGGCCGCCGCGCGCTTGGCGAGCACCCGCTTCTTGAGCGCCTTCATCTGCGGCTCGAGCTCCTTGAAGTCGGCGACGAGCGGCGTGGCGATGAAGATCGAGGAGTACGCACCGGCCGCGAGGCCGACGAACAGCGACAGCGAGATGTCGTTGAGCATGCCCGCGCCCAGGGCGCCGCCACCGATGAACAGCAGGCCCGCCACCGGGAGCAGCGCGACGATCGTGGTGTTGATCGAGCGCACCAGGGTGCCGTTGATGCTGCGGTTGGCGAGTTCGCTGTAGGTGTACCTGGTCTGCTTGGTGATGTCCTTCGACTGCTCCTTCAAGCTGTCGAAGACCACCACCGTGTCGTACAGCGAGTAACCGAGAATGGTCAGCAGACCGATCACCGTGCCCGGAGTGACCTCGAAGCCGACCAGTGCGTACACACCCACGGTGATCGTGATGTCGTGGATCAGCGCGATCAGTGCGGCCAGGGCCATGCGCCACTCGAAGGCGATGGCCAGATAGATCACCACGAGGACCATGAAGATCGCCAGGCCCTGCCAGGCCTTGTTCGCGATCTGGTCGCCCCAGCTGGGGCCGACGAGGTCGGCGTCGATGGCGTCGGCCTTGACGTCCAGGTCCTCGGCCAGCGACTTCTTGATCTGGTCGGACTTCTTGATGTCGACGCCCGCGATCTGGATGCGGAGCTTGTCGTCACCCAGCTTCTGGACGATCGCGTCGTGGCCGGAGGCCTTCTCCGCGGCCTCTTCGGCGCGCGAGACCGAAGCGCTGGTCTTCGGGGTGTTGAAGACGGCACCGCCCTCGAACTCGATGCCCATGTTCAGGCCGCGCACCGCCAGGCCGACGATGGCCGTGATGGTGATCAGTATCGAGATGCCGTACCAGATCTTGCGCTTGCCGACGAAGTCGTAGCCGACCTCACCGCGGTAGAGCCTGGCGCCGAGATTGCCCAGTTTCGACATCTCACGCCTCCTTCGGGTCGACAGGGCCGGCGGGGGGAGCGGGGGCGCGGCGGGACCGGCGCAGCGGGGGCTTGGCGCCGAGCCGCTGCGGGTCGAGGCCGGACCACTTGTGGCCGTTCGCGAAGAACTTCTTGCGCGCCATGAGCGTCATCAGCGGCTTGGTGAAGAAGAACACGACGACGACGTCGAGCAGCGTGGTCAGGCCGAGCGTGAACGCGAAGCCCTGCACCTTGCCGACCGTGACGATGAAGAGCACGGCCGCGGCGAGGAACGACACGAAGTCGGAGACCAGGATGGTGCGCCGGGCGCGCGGCCAGCCACGCTCGACGGCGGGACGCAGCGTGCGGCCCTCGCGGATCTCGTCCCGTACGCGTTCGAAGAACACGATGAACGAGTCCGCGGTGATGCCGATCGCAACGATCGCACCACACACCGCGGGCAGGTTGAGCGCGAACTTAATGGTCGGGCCGAGCAGCGTCATGATCGTGTACGTCAGCGCGGCGGAGACCAGGAGGCTCGCGATGGCGATGAGCGAGAGGCCGCGGTAGTAGGCCACGAGGTAGACGATGACGAGCGCGAGGCCGATGGCACCGGCGATCAGACCCGCCTTGAGCTGCTCACCACCGAGGGCCGGGCTGACCGTGGTGACGCTCTGCTCGTGGAAGGTGAGCGGCAGGGCACCGTACGAAAGAATGTTCGCCAGGTCCTTGGCGGACTCCTGGTTGAAGCTGCCGGAGATCTCGGCGTTGGTGCTCAGGGTCGTACCGACGCTAGGGGCCGAGGCCACTTCACCGTCGAGGACGATCGCGAACTGGTTCTGCGGAGACTGCTGCTGCGAGAGCTTGCTCGTGATCTTCGAGAACTTCTTCGCGCCCCCCTTGGTGAACTCCATGTTGACGACCCAGGCGCCCGTTTCCTGCCTGATGGTCGCCTTGGCGTCGTCGACGTCCTTACCGTTCAGCTCGGCCGGGGCAAGGATGAATTTGTCCCACGTCTTGCCATCAGGGCTCTTGCCGCAGGCAATAGTGGGATCGGAGGGCTTGATACCCCGGCCGGCCCCCGCGCGGGCCTTCTTGTCGGTGCAGTCGAGCTTGGTGAACTGCTCCTGCAGCTTGGCGGTGGCCGGGTCCGGGGTCGGCGCCTTCTCCTGCTTGCCGTCCTTCGGGTCCTTGGCCTTGTCCGACGGCGTCGGGTCGTCCTTCAGCGCCTCGCTGACGGCGCGGCCCTGGGGCGATGCCGTGCCGGTCGGGGACTTCGCCTTGTCGGTGGCGTTGTCCGTCGCCTTGTCCTTGCCCTTGTCCTTGCCCTTCTCCTTGTCCGTACCGGACGAGGGGCTGGCGGACGGGTCGGGCATGGGCTGTCCTGCGGCCTGCGTGAGCACCGGGCGGAAGAAGAGCTGAGCGGTCGTGCCGACCTGCTCGCGCGCCTGCTTCTCGTTCGACCCCTTGGGAATGTTGACAATGATGTTCTTGTCGCCCTGGGTCTGAACCTCGGCCTCGGAGACACCCAGGCCGTTGACGCGGTTGTTGATGATGTCAACCGCGGTGTTCATGTTGGTCTGGTTGATCGCGTTCTTCTGGCCCGGCTCGTTCTTGGCCTCGAGCGTGATGCTCGTGCCGCCTGCGAGGTCGATGCCCAGACGCGGCGTGGTGTGCCCGGAAAGGAACATTCCCCCCGTGAGCGCCACGAGGGCGATCAGGATGAAGACCAGAGAGCGTCCCGGCTTGCCCGGGGCACTCTGCCTTCGGCCCTTCTTCGGTGCTGCCACCTTCTCGTTCTCCCTGTCCAACCGCCCGGCAGCCGGTCTGCCCCCGTACCGTGCGGGGAGGCCCGGGCGGGCGGCCATGAAGTGGTGTCGAGATTCGGCGCGAAATGCACGTGATCCGGGGCCCGTGGCGCGCGAGCGGCGCGCCCCCACCGACCCCGGTCGTGACTACTTCGCGTCGGACTCGCCGTCGGTCTTCTTCGGCTCCGCGTCGTCGGCCCCGGCGGGCTCGTCCTTCTTGCCGAGGTCGATGCGCGAGTCGTCGGAAGCGTCGGCGGGCTCGTCGGTCTCGGTCAGGGAAGAGGCGTCGTCCGGAACGACGGGGGTGTCCTCTTTCAGGTCGTCCTCGGTGCCGTGCACGATGCGGTTGTACTCGTCGTCGTCGAGGACGGCGCCGATCGAGTTCTTCGCGTAAACCGCGTGGACACCGGGGGCCACCTCAAGGAGGACGGCTTCGTCGTGGACCTCCTTGACGGTGGCGTACATGCCCCCGATCGTGCGGATGCCGGTGCCGGGATGCATCTCGTTACGCATCGTCGCGGCGGCCTGCTGCTTCTTCTTGGCAGACCGGGTCATCAGGAACATGGCCCCGATGAGCACGATGAAGGGGAGGAGGGTCACGATATTCACGGGACGGAGTTTCCTTCGCACGACCGCGCAGGTAAGCGGCCATTGGGATGGGGGTGGGTACGCCACCCGCAAGGGCGGCATCGGCGGAGTCTAAGCGAGTCCGCACCTAAGGAACAACGCTCAGCATGGCACCGCAGTTCCTGAGCGGTCGACTCTCCGCGCCGTTCCCCTTCGGGCACGGCGCCGTCTCACGGACCTCACGCCCCGAACAGGTCCTGTTGTCCCTTTCCGCCCGCCTGGCGCGGGGGTACGAGGCCGAGGTGCGCCCAGGCCGCGGGCGTCGCGACGCGGCCGCGCGGGGTGCGGGCCAGCAGTCCCTCCCGTACGAGGAAGGGCTCCGCCACCTCTTCGACGGTCTCGCGCTCCTCCCCCACGGCGACCGCGAGCGTCGACAGGCCGACGGGCCCGCCGCCGAACAGCTTGAGCAGGGCTTCCAGGACGGCACGGTCGAGGCGGTCCAGGCCGCGCTCGTCCACTTCATAGACCGCGAGGGCCACGCCCGCGATGTCCTTGGTGATCGAGCCGTCGGCCTTGACCTGGGCATAGTCCCGGACGCGGCGCAGCAGGCGGTTGGCGATACGGGGCGTGCCGCGGGAGCGGCCCGCGATCTCGGCGGCGCCGTCGGAGTCGATCTCCACGTCGAGCAGCTGCGCTGAGCGGTGGACCACCCGCTCCAGTTCGTGGGGTTCGTAGAACTCCATGTGGGCGGTGAAGCCGAAGCGGTCGCGCAGCGGCGGGGGCAGCAGGCCCGCGCGCGTGGTGGCGCCGACGAGGGTGAAGGGCGGCAGTTCGAGGGGGATGGCGGTGGCGCCGGGGCCCTTGCCGACGATGACGTCGACGCGGAAGTCCTCCATCGCCATGTAGAGCATCTCCTCGGCGGGCCGCGACATCCGGTGGATCTCGTCGAGGAAGAGGACCTCGCCCTCCTGGAGGGAGGACAGGATCGCGGCGAGGTCGCCCGCGTGCTGGATGGCGGGGCCGCTGGTGATGCGGATCGGGGCGCCCATCTCGGCAGCGATGATCATCGAGAGGGTGGTCTTGCCGAGGCCGGGGGCGCCGGAGAGCAGCACGTGGTCGGCGGTGGCGCCACGCGCGCGTGCCGCCCGCAGGACGAGGTCGAGCTGCTCGCGGACCTTCTCCTGACCGATGAACTCGTCCAGGTCCTTGGGGCGCAGGGCGGCCTCGACCGCCTGGTCCTCGCCGTCGGCGACCGAGTCCACCAGCCGCTCCGCGGCGGGCCCCACGAGCCGCTCGGCCGCGGCGGCCGCTTCGTCGGTCGTGTCGTCCCAGTTCATGCGGTGTGCCTCGCGATGCGGTTCAAGGGGGGGGTGGCCGGCGGGTGCGTACGGAAGTGGCTAGCGGGTGCGGTTCAGGGTCTGGAGTGCGGCCTTGAGGAGTTGGCCGACCTGCGGGGTGCCCTTGGTGGCCTCGGCCTGCGGGGCGACGGCGGTGACGGCCTCGTCGGCCTCACGGGTGGCGTACCCGAGGCCGATCAGCGCGGCGTGCAGCTGCTCGCGCCAGCCGGAGGTGACGGCGGTGCCGATCGCGGGGCCGCCGGTGCCGAGAGGCTCGCCGAGGCGGTCCTTGTACTCGAGGAGGAGCTTCTGGGCGCCCTTCTTGCCGATGCCGGGGACGGCGGTGAGGGCCTTCTCGTCGCTGGTGGAGACCGCGCGGCGCAGGGCGTCCGGGCTGTGCACGGCAAGCATGGCCTGGGCGAGGCGCGGGCCCACGCCGCTCGCGGTCTGCAGGAGCTCGAAGGTCTGGCGCTCGTCGTCGTCCGCGAAGCCGTACAGGGTGAGGGAGTCCTCCCGTACGACCAGGGACGTGGCGAGCTTGGCCTGCTGGCCGATGCGGAGCGTGGAGAGCGTGTTCGGCGTGCACTGGACGGCCATGCCGATGCCGCCCACTTCGAGCACCGCCGCATCGGGGGCGAGGGCGGCGACGGGGCCGCTGACGAAGGCGATCATGCGGTACGGCCTTTCTGTGCTGCGGGGGTTCGCGTGGCGTGCTGGGCCACGGCCTGCTGGAGACGGTTCTGTGCGACGGCCTGCTGCAGGCGGTTCTGCGCGGGAGCGCGCCAGATGTGGCAGATGGCGAGGGCCAGGGCATCCGCCGCGTCGGCGGGCCTGGGCGGTGCGTCGAGCCGCAGGAGCCGGGTGACCATGGCACCGACCTGCGCCTTGTCGGCGCGTCCGCTGCCGGTGACGGCGGCCTTGACCTCGCTGGGGGTGTGCAGGGCGACGGGGATGCCGCGACGCGACGCGCAGAGCATGGCGACGGCGCTGGCCTGGGCGGTGCCCATGACCGTGCGTACGTTGTGCTGGCTGAACACCCGTTCCACGGCGACGACTTCGGGGCCGTACTCGTCGAGCCACTGCTCGATGCCCTGCTCGATGGCGACGAGGCGGTGGCCCAACTCCGCGTCGGCCGGGGTGCGGACGACCCCGACGCCCCGCATGGCCAGCGGCCGTCCGGCCACACCTTCGACGACGCCGACACCGCACCGGGTCAATCCCGGGTCAACTCCCAGCACGCGCACGTAGCCCCTCCCATCGCCTGTCTGTGCAGGCTATCGGGTCCCTCTGACAGCGCGACGGGCCGACGGGGGTGTGTCCCGTCGGCCCGTTCACACAGCGGGGCGCCTACGCGTCGACCTGCGCCATGACCTCGTCGGAGACGTCGAAGTTGGCGAAGACGTTCTGCACGTCGTCGCTGTCCTCGAGGGCGTCGATCAGCTTGAAGATCTTCCGGGCGCCGTCCTCGTCGAGCTCGACCTGCATGGTCGGGACGAAGTTGGCGTCGGCCGAGTCGTACTCGATGCCGGCTTCCTGGAGCGCGGTGCGGACCGCGACCATGTCGGTGGCCTCGCTGAGCACCTCGAAGGACTCACCGAGGTCGTTGACCTCCTCGGCGCCCGCGTCGAGGACGGCGGTGAGGACGTCGTCCTCGCCCAGCTCGCCCTTGGGGACGATCACGACGCCCTTGCGGTTGAAGAGGTACGAGACGGAGCCCGGGTCGGCCATCGAGCCGCCGTTGCGGGTCATGGCGACGCGCACGTCGGAGGCGGCGCGGTTGCGGTTGTCGGTGAGGCACTCGATGAGCACCGCGACGCCGTTGGGGCCGTAACCCTCGTACATGATCGTCTCGTAGTCGGCGCCACCGGCTTCGAGACCGGCGCCGCGCTTGACCGCGGAGTCGATGTTCTTGTTCGGGACCGAGCTCTTCTTGGCCTTCTGAATGGCGTCGAAGAGGGTCGGGTTACCCGAGATATCGGCGCCGCCCGTGCGGGCCGCGACCTCGATATTCTTGATCATCTTCGCGAAGAGCTTGCCGCGCTTGGCGTCGATCACGGCCTTCTTGTGCTTCGTCGTAGCCCATTTAGAGTGGCCGGACATCTGCCTGTCTCCTTCGCGTTACCCAACAACCAGTAAGAACTCTCCCAGACCCTGGAGCGTGTGGCTCTTGGGCCCCGGGGCGGTCCCCGGAGATCCTACTAGGATCCCGCTCGCGGGTTGCCCCTCGCCGTCGCCGCCCTCGCCATCTCCACGAACAGCGCGTGGACGCGATGGTCCCCCGTCAGTTCGGGGTGGAACGACGTGGCGAGCGCGTTGCCCTGGCGCACGGCGACGATGTGTCCCCCGTGTTCGGCGAGCACCTCGACCTGGGCGCCGACCGACTCGACCCAGGGCGCCCGGATGAAGACGCCCTCCACGGGGGTGCCCTCGACGCCCTTGACGTCGACGGCCGCCTCGAAGGACTCGTTCTGCCGGCCGAAGGCGTTGCGGCGCACAATCATGTCGATGCCGCCCACCGTCTCCTGGCCCGAGCGCGGGTCGAGGATCTTGTCGGCGAGCATGATCATGCCCGCGCAGCTGCCGTAGACCGGCAGCCCCGCACGCACGCGCGCGCGAAGGGGCTCCATCAGGCCGAAGAGGGTGGCCAGTTTGGAGATGGTGGTGGACTCACCCCCGGGGATGACCAGACCGTCGACCTCGGCGAGCTCTTCGGGGCGCCGGACCGGCCTGGCCACGGCGTCCGCCGAGGCCAGGGCGATCAAGTGCTCCCGTACGTCCCCCTGAAGGGCGAGGACGCCTACTACGGGAGTGGTCATCACCAGCCTCGGTTCGCGTAGCGCTCGGTCTCCGGCAGGGTGTCGCAGTTGATGCCGACCATGGCCTCACCGAGGTTGCGGGAGGCGTCGGCGATGACCTTCGGGTCGTCGTAGAAGGTGGTGGCCTTCACGATGGCGGCGGCGCGCGCGGCCGGGTCGCCCGACTTGAAGATGCCGGAGCCGACGAAGACGCCCTCGGCGCCGAGCTGGCGCATCAGGGCGGCGTCGGCGGGGGTGGCGACGCCACCGGCGGAGAAGAGGACGACCGGCAGCTTGCCGAGCTCGGCGGTCTCCTTGACCAGCTCGTACGGGGCGCGCAGATCCTTGGCGGCGGCGTACAGCTCGTTGTTGTCGAAGCCGCGCAGCCTGGCGATCTCGTTCTTGATCTGGCGCAGGTGACGGACGGCCTCGACGACGTTGCCGGTGCCGGCCTCGCCCTTGGAGCGGATCATGGCCGCGCCCTCGGCGATACGGCGCAGGGCCTCGCCCAGGTTGGTGGCGCCGCACACGAACGGGGTCGTGAACGCGAACTTGTCGCTGTGGTTGACCTCGTCCGCCGGGGTCAGGACCTCGGACTCGTCGATGTAGTCGACGCCGAGGGACTGCAGGACCTGGGCCTCGACGAAGTGGCCGATGCGGGACTTGGCCATGACCGGGATCGAGACGGCCTCGATGATCTCTTCGATCATGTTCGGGTCGGACATCCGGGCCACGCCGCCGTCCTTGCGGATGTCGGCGGGCACGCGCTCCAGCGCCATGACGGCGACGGCGCCGGCGTCCTCGGCTATCTTCGCCTGCTCGGCGTTGACGACGTCCATGATCACGCCGCCCTTGAGCTGCTCGGCCATGCCGCGCTTCACGCGCGCGGTGCCGGTCTCGGGCGTCTGGTTGCTGCTGGAGGGGGTGCTGGACACGGAGTTGACCTCACTCGAGGGAGACGGCTGCTGCGTCTACGAGGAAACTCCCGGCCACCAGGCCACAGCAAGGGCCAATGGGTTACCGGTGGCTCATTTTTTCGTGATGTGGCAGGTCAGGAGCGTACGGGTGTACTGACCCGGCTGACCCGGGGCACGGCGCTACGCGGTTGCCCGGTCGGCCAGGGCGACCGGCGGCTCGTCGTCCATCTCGAAAGCCAACGGGAAGGGTGCGTGACCGGCCAGCCGGAACCAGCGGACCGTGCGGTGGCGGCGCAGCGCGCGGGCGGCGCGCACCGCGTCGTTGTGGAAGCGCCGGGCCATCGGCACCCTGCGTACGGCCGCGGCCAGCTCCGTGGCCGCCTCGTCGCCGCCCGGGGCCTCGCGTACCGCCTCGACCTGCTGGACCTCGCCGAAGATCGCCCGCAGCGCCTGGCTGAGCTCGCTCTCGGCGACCTCGCGCTGTTCCTCCTCCGCCTGGCGTGCCGCGTGGGCCGCCTCGTAGAGCACGATCGAGGCGGCGGGGTCAAGGACTCCGGAGGTGGCCAGCTCCTGGGCCACGGAGGCGCGGCGCAGCAGTTGCGCGTCGAGGGCGGCGCGGGCCGCGTCGATACGTGCGTGCAGCCTGTCGAGTCGTCCCGCGGTCCAGCTCAGGTAGAGGCCGATCGCGAAGAGGGCTACCGCGATCCAGATCAAAGTGGAGGTCACGGGCCGCAAGGCTACCTTCGGGCGGGGGCGCCTTGGGCCGGGTTCCTGTGGGTTGTGGCGCCTTGCCGAGGTGATTCGGGGGCGCTGCCCCCGTACCCCCGGTCCTCAAACGCCGGACGGGCTGAAATGCTGGCCTCGCGCCCCCGGTCCTCAAACGCCGGACGGGCTGAAATGCTGGCCTCGCGCCCCCGGTCCTCAAACGCCGGACGGGCTGGAATGCTCAGCCCTTCTGCGCCAACCCCAGTCTCGCCCGCAAGCCCACCCTCTCGTCCTCCGCCACCGATGCCGCGCCGTCCGTCACCGTTTCGTAGACCGCGAGGATGTCCGCTCCCACCGTCGACCAGTCGAAGCGTCGTACGTGCGCGCTGCCGCGGTCGTGCAGGCCCTTGCGGCGGGCCGGGTCGGCGAGGAGGCGTACTGCCGACTTCGCCAGGGAGTCCGCGTCCTCGTTGGTGAAGAGGTCGCCCGCCGCGCCCTGGTCGAGGACCTGGGCGAAGGCGTCCAGGTCGCTGGCGAGGACGGGCGCGCCCGCGGACATCGCCTCGACCAGGATGATTCCGAAGCTCTCGCCGCCGGTGTTCGGCGCCACGTACAGGTCGACGCTGCGCAGCAGCCGCGCCTTGTCCTCGTCGCTGATCATGCCGAGGAACTCCACGCGGGAGCGGAGTTCGGCGGGGAGCGAGGCGACCGCCTCCTCCTCGTCGCCGCGGCCCGCGACAAGAAGGCGGGCGTCCGGGCGCTCGGCGAAGATCTGCGGGAGCGCCTTCATCAGGACGGGCAGGCCCTTGCGGGGCTCGTCGATGCGTCCGATGAAGCCGATGGTCTCGCCCTGCCACTCGGGCCTGGGCTCGGCCTCGGCGAAGAAGTCGACGTCGACGCCGTTCGGGATGACGACCGCGTCGCCGCCGAGGTGCTCGACGAGCGTGCGCCGGGCGTACTCGCTCACCGCGATGCGCGCGCTGATCTTCTCCAGGGCGGGCTGCAGGATCGGGTACGCGGCGATCATCGCCCGGGAGCGCGGGTTCGACGTGTGGAACGTCGCGACGATCGGCCCTTGTGCCGCCCAGCAGGTGAGCAGCCCCAGCGAGGGCGACGTGGGCTCGTGGATGTGGATGACGTCGAAGCTGCCCTCGCTCAGCCAACGGCGCACCCGCGCGGCCGACAGGAAGCCGAAGTTGAGCCGGGCCACGGAGCCGTTGTACGGGACGGGGACGGCTCGTCCCGCCGACACGACGTACGGCGGAAGGGGTGTCTCGTCGTCGGCCGGGGCGAGGACGGAGACCTCGTGCCCGAGGCGGATGAGGTGCTCCGCCAGATCGCGGATGTGGAACTGGACGCCGCCCGGCACGTCCCACGAGTACGGGCAGACGATGCCGACCTTCACGAGGGCTCCCCCGGTCCTGCCGTGTCGGGACGGTCCGTGTCGGGACGGGCCGTGTCGGGACGGGCCGTGTCGGGGCGGGGTTCCAGGTCGTCGAGCCACAGACGCTGCAGCATGTGCCAGTCCTCCGGGTGGTCGGCGATACCGGTGGCGAAGGCGTCGGCCAGCGCCTGCGTCATGACAGACGTCTTCTCGGTCCGGGTACCTGTCTCGGGGACGTCGACGGGTGGGTGGATCCGGCCCTTCATGACGGACGTACCGTCATACCAGAGCGTGACGGGCAGCAGGAGCGCGCCGGTCTGCTGGGCCAGCATCGCCGGGCCCGCGGGCATACGGGCGGTGTCTCCGAAGAACTTCACCTCGACGCCGGAGGCCGACAGATCGCGGTCCGCGACGAGGCAGATGAGCCCGCCCGCGCGCAGCCGCCGGGCCAGCGTGCCGAAGGCGGAGCCCCCCGTGTGCGGCAGGACCTCCATGCCGAGGCTCTCGCGGTAGGCGACGAAGCGGTCGTACAGCGTCTCGGGCTTGAGGCGCTCGGCGACCGTCGTGAAGGGGGTCTCCAGCTTGGTGGTGACCCAGGCGCCCGCGAGGTCCCAGTTGCCCAGGTGCGGCAGCGCGATGATCACGCCCTTGCCCGCGGCGAGCCCGCCGGTGAGGTGGTGGACGTCCTGGACGTCGAAGCCGCCCTTGATGCGCTCCCTGCTCCAGGACGGGAGCCGGAAGGACTCCATCCAGTACCGCAGGTAGGAGCGCATGCCCGCCTTGGAGAGCTCGGCGAGCCGCTGCGGGCTCGCGTCGGGCACCACGCGCGCGAGGTTGGCCTCCAGGCGAAGGACGCCCTTGCCGCGGCGCTTCCAGACCGTGTCGGCGATGGTGCGGCCGAGCCGTGCGGCGACCGGTTCGGGGAGCTTCTTGACGGTGCTCCAGCCGAGTCCGTACAGCGCGTCGGTGAATCGGTCCTTCACTGCGCGGCCTCACTCTCCTGCGCCCCGGAGTCCGCGGCGGCGTCCGCCTCCGCGGACTCCCGGCGCACGGTCACGACGCGCTGGACGAGGGTCACCATGCTGCCTGCGGCGACGATCCACAGGGCGATGGGCAGCAGGACCTGGATGCCGGGGACACCGAACTTGTGCAGGCCCGCGAGGCCCGCGGCGACCAGCGAGATCACCAGGCGCTCGGCGCGCTCCACCAGGCCGTTGACGGCGACGGGCAGGCCGATGGCCTCACCGCGGGCCTTGGTGTACGAGACCACCTGACCGCTCGCCAGACAGAAGATGGAGACGGCGCACAGGATGTTGTCGTCGCCGGACCCGGCGTACCAGAGGGCGAGGCCTCCGAAGATCGCGCCGTCGGCCACCCGGTCGAGCGTGGAGTCCAGGAAGGCGCCCCAGCGGCTGGAGCGGCCGAGCTGGCGTGCCATGTTGCCGTCGACGAGGTCCGAGAACACGAACAGCGTGATGACGATCGTGCCCCAGAAGAACTCTCCCCTGGGGAAGAAGACCAGCGCTCCCGCCATCACACCGGCCGTGCCGATGAAGGTGACGGCGTCGGGGCTCACCCCCCGGCGGATGAGAAACGCGGCGAACGGCGTGAGGACACGCGTGAAGAATGCACGCGCGTACTTGTTCAGCATGGCCTTCCCGAGGGTTCGGTGCGCCGCGTGGCCCCGTTGGCCACCGGCTGGCCCATCGTAGTCACGCGGTTGACCGACCGGCTCGCCCCCTCACGATCGCGTACGACGTATGGACGCACAGTGACCCGAGTGGAAAGCTCGAAAGCACCGCGGGCGTCGCACGAGCCGACCCGCACGCGGCCCCGCGTGTCCGCGAGCAGCCAGCATCCCCGAGGGGGCTGTGCCTCCTCACCGTGTTCGTGACCGGGAGGCCAAGGCATGGGCGACAAGGCGAATGCACACCCCGGAGCCGCCGGCAGGGCTACAGCGGCCGACCACCCCGCGTCCGTACGGAATGTGGTGCTGGTCGGCCACAGCGGATCGGGCAAGACGACTCTGGTGGAGGCCCTCGCGCTGACCGCGGGGGCGGTGAACCGGGCCGGCCGGGTGGAGGACGGCACCGCCGTCTCCGACTACGACGAGATAGAGCACCGGCAACAGCGCTCGGTGCAGCTGTCCCTGGTCCCCGTCGAATGGGGCGGCTTCAAGATCAACCTACTGGACACCCCCGGGTACGCCGACTTCGTCGGGGAGCTGAGGGCCGGTCTGCGCGCCGCGGACGCGGCCCTTTTCGTCGTCTCGGCGGCGGACGGCGTGGACGGTTCGACCCGCATGGTGTGGGAGGAGTGCGCGGCGGTCGGCATGCCGCGGGCCATCGTGATCACCCATCTGGAGTCGGCCCGCGCCGACTTCACCGAGATGACCCGCACCTGCGCGCAGGCGTTCGGCGCCGACGACCCCGACGCCGTGCTGCCGCTCTACCTGCCGCTCCACGGCGAGCAGGGACCGGACGGCCACGCCCCGGTGACCGGCCTGATCGGGCTGCTCTCGCAGCGGATCTTCGACTACGCGTCCGGCGAACGCAAGGAGTCCGAACCGGGCGACGACCAGCTGCCGCTCATCGAGGGCGCACGCAACAAACTGATCGAGGGGATCATCGCCGAGAGCGAGGACGAGTCCCTCATGGACCGCTATCTCGGCGGCGAGGACATCGACTTCAAGACACTCGTGGACGACCTGGAACGGGCCGTCGCACGCGGCATCTTCCATCCGGTGCTCGCCGCGGCGCCCGCCGCCGAGGGCTCACGCCAGGGCATCGGGACGGTCGAGCTCCTGGAGCTGATCACGGGCGGCTTCCCCACCCCGCTCGAACACCCGGCGCCCGCCGTGACCACGCCGGGCGGCGCGGCCCGCCCCGCCCTCGCCTGCGACCCGCAGGGCCCCCTGGCGGCCGAGGTCGTGAAGACGGCGTCCGACCCCTATGTGGGCCGGATCTCGCTCGTACGCGTCTTCTCCGGCACCCTGCGGCCCGACGAGACCGTGCACGTCTCCGGGCACGGCCTGGCCGACCGCGGCCACGAGGACCACGACGTCGAGGAGCGCGTCGGCGCGCTCTCCTCCCCCTTCGGCAAGCAGCAGCGCACGCTCACCCGGTGCGTCGCGGGCGACTTGGCGTGCGTGGCCAAGCTGAACCGCGCGGAGACCGGCGACACCCTCTCCGCCAGGGACAACCCGCTTTTGATGGAGCCCTGGGACATGCCCGACCCGCTCCTGCCGCTCGCCATCCAGGCGCACAGCAAGGCCGACGAGGACAAGCTGTCCCAGGGTCTTTCGCGGCTGGTCGCCGAGGATCCGACGATGCGGCTCGAACAGAACCAGGACACCCACCAGGTGGTCCTGTGGTGCCTGGGCGAGGCGCACGCCGATGTCGCCCTGGAGCGGCTGCGCAGCCGGTACGGCGTCCAGGTCGACGTGATCGCGTACAAGGTCTCCCTCCGGGAGACGTTCGCGGGCAGGTCGGGGGGCCGGGGCCGCCATGTGAAGCAGTCCGGCGGGCACGGCCAGTACGCGATCTGCGAGATAGAGGTCGAGCCGCTGCCCGGCGGCAGCGGCATCCAGTTCGTCGACAAGGTCGTAGGCGGCGCCGTCCCGCGGCAGTTCATCCCGTCCGTCGAGAAGGGCGTGCGCGCCCAGGCGGCCAGGGGCGTCGCCGCCGGGTACGCGCTGATCGACGTCCGCATCACGCTCCTCGACGGCAAGGCGCACTCGGTGGACTCCTCCGACGCCGCGTTCCAGACGGCGGGCGCGCTCGCGCTGCGCGAGGCCGCGTCCGGGGCCAGGATCCATCTGCTCGAACCGGTCGCCGAGGTGCAGGTGCTGGTCGGCGACGACCACGTCGGGGCGGTGATGAGCGACTTGTCGGGGCGCCGCGGCCGGGTCGTCGGCACCGAGCAGGCTCCCGGCGGGCGGACCCTCGTACGGGCCGAGGTCCCCGAGATCGAGATCGGCCGGTACGCGGTGGACCTGCGGTCCCTCTCGCAGGGCACCGCCCGGTTCAGCCGTACGTACGCACGCCACGAGCCGATGCCCCCGCAGCTCTCCGAGAGGATCCGCGAACAGGCGCAGGACACCGCGTAGTTGAGCCGCCCCCGCGCCGTCCGCCCGCTCGCGCGCCTGCGGGCGGGCGGCCTTCGGGTGCCCCCTGACGGATGTCGGTGCGCACGGATACGCTGATGACCTGATCAGCAGACGCGCCGGTCGGCAACAGGTGTGCCGGACAGGGAAGTCGGGAAGAGCCGCAGCAGCGAAGGCGTCGCGGCGATGGGGGCGGCAGTGGCGGACGATGTATTCGACTTCAGGCCCGGGGCCCAGGTTCCGCTCTCGGGTGCCGCGGGACAGACCGCGGCGACGCACGCCCTGGCCTCGGCGGCGTACCGCGACGGTGATATCGACGGCATCCTCGCGGCCAACAACGAATGGCACAAGTCCGAGGTGAAGTCCGGGATCTGGTCGCTGTTCAAGCCGAACCTGGGCGAGGCGTTCGCGCGGACCGTGCAGGTGCGGATGCTGGGCGGCGGCCGCAGCCCCCTCATCCAGTCCTTCGGGACCGAGCCGCAGTCGGTCGTCGAGCACTGCCTCGCGGCGAGCCGCATCCGCAAGGAGCGCGACAGCTGGCTGACCGCCGTGACGGTCCTGTGCGGTGTGCTCTTCCTGCCGGGACTGTTCGTCTGGCTGCTCGTCTTCACCATCAGGCGGCAGGTCGCCAAGAGCGAGGACAAGCGCGCGGGCGCGCTCGCCACGGCGGTCCTGGTCGCGGTGGGCGTGCTGGCCGCCCTCGCCCTCCTCAAGCTGCCCTTCGGCGGCTTCTGGGCCTGGTATCTGCGGGCGGCGATCGTGCTGCCCGTAGTGGGCTGGTTCTGGGCCAAGCAGATCGCCGAGCGCACCGCGAGGGACCTGCGCGAGCGCTGGTCGAGCCTGCTCGCGGGCGGCGGCATCGGCGCCAAGATCCCCGAGGCGGTGCCCGGCAGCCCCGGCGAGACGGCCGCCGAGCGGCTCCGGCAGGGCCTGGCCAGGCTCTCCGCGGAACAGCAGAGCAACTCCGTCTTCTACGCCGGGCCCAAGGGCATATTGGGCATGGGCACCCGCTGGGGCAGCTGGCAGCTGGCCGAGGAGCTGGTGCCCGCCGACCCGGGCAAGGAGATCCACCCCTTCCGCAGCTGGGATGTCATACGCGCGGTCCACGACCAGCTGCGCATGCTGGAGCGCGGCCCCCTGCACACGGGCGGCTTCCCCACGCCGGACATAAAGCACTGGATCGTCTCCCCCATCGGGGAGAACGCCAAGGCGGTGGCGCGCCCCACAGGCACGGACGTCGAGGCCTTCCAGATCCGCGGCCACGAGATACAGCGCATCTGCAACGAGCAGCAGTTCGGCAGCGGCAACCGGCACTACCTGGGCGTGCAGTTCACGCTCTGGGACGGTCAGCTGGTCATCACGATGCTGATCACCGTGACCGTGCTGCACGAGACGCTGCGCATCGAGGTCACCGGCCATGCCCTGGGCCCCGTGCACCCGCTGTTCACCACGAAACCCTCGCCGAAGACGAAGACGGTCGCCAAGCCGATCAGGTTCTGGGAGACCACCACCCGCAACCTGCCGCTGATCGACGCGGACGAGGTCGTGCGCCTCGCGGTCCGTGCCCCCTTCACCTGGTATCCGCCGATCCTCGACCACCTCGGCGGCAAGCTGGTGCTGCCCGAGCCGTTCGGCCTGCGGCACGCCTGGGCGGACAAGCCGTGGCGGCACCGGTTCATGGCGGACGACGCGCTGCGCGCCGCCACGCCCGTGCTGCGCGTGGTCCACTCGGCCGCGATCAAGGTCCTCGACGAGAACGGCGTGAACACCGAGAAGTTCGGCGCCCGTTCCGGCTTCCTCAGCGGTGCGATCCAGGACCCGATGCCGAGGAAGGCGGACGTGTACGACGCGTGAGACGGGGGCGGCGGGGCGCAAGCACGCACCCCACCGCCCCCTTGGACCTCACCGGCAGCCCCGGCGGGGACTGCCGGCGAGATCGGTCAGATGGGCTGCCACAGGGCGGGGACGTTCGGCGGCTCCCAGCCCGGATAGGCGGTGTGGCCCTGGATGCAGCGGTAGCGGACGCCGTTGTAGGTCACCACGTCCCCTGCCGCGTAGGTCCCGCCCAGCCGCCAGGTGGTCTCGCCGCCGCCCGGCACGGTGAGGGTGTAGGTGGTGCGGTGGCTGACCTGCCCGTTGCCCGTGAAGGTCAGCGTGTACGTGCCTGCGGCCGTGCCCGCCGCGACCTCGACGGTGGCCGTCGCGGACTCACCGGAGAGCACCGACTCCGGGCTGATGGAGACGCTCACTCCGGACGGGGCGCCCGAGGCCGTGAGCCCCACCTTCTGCGCCGTACCACTGGTCGTGGTGGTGGCGAGGGTGACCTTCGCCGAGGAACCCGGCTGGACCGTGCCCGATGCCGGGTCGGCGGAGAGGGAGAAGTCGTCCGTCGGGGCGGGCTTGTCGCCGACGGATGTCTTCCACAGCGCGTACGCGACGCCGTCCGAGCTGCGGTCCAGCGAGGTGGCGCTGACGTTGGCGGTGGTGTCACAGGCGGAGTGGTAGCACGAGTCGTACGCACGGCCCGCGGTGCCGCCCCACTTCGCGGCCTCGGAGGCGGACTTCGTCGCCGAGGCGCCGGTGGCGTAGCCGGAGGTCGCGATGCCCACGCGCTGGAAGGAGGCGTCGTCCGAGCGTCCCTGGCCCTCGACGTTCTCCTGGGGTGCGAGGTTGAGGGAGGACCAGTAGTCGCGCAACGGGACCGAGGCCGCGGAGTTCAGGTTGTTGATGAAGTACCCGGCGTTCGACGAGCCCACCATGTCGAAGTTGTAGTACGCCTTGATCTTGGCGCGTTCCGTGCCCGAGAGCGATCCGGCGTAGTAGTCCGAGCCGTTCAGGCCCTGCTCCTCGTCGGTCCACCAGGCGAAGCGGACGCGGTTCTTCATGGCGGGGTTGTTCTGCGCCAGGGTCAGGGCGGCCTCCAGGATCGCGGCGGATCCGGAGCCGTTGTCGTTGATCCCGGGCCCCGCCGCCACGCCGTCGAGGTGCGCGCCGAACATGTAGACGTTGTCCGCGTCGCCCTGCGGCCACTCGGCGATCAGGTTGTTGCCCGCGCCCGCGGAGCAGCCGGAGGCGCAGGTCTGCTCGGTGACCTTGTATCCGGCGGCCTCCAGCTTGCCCTTGACGTAGGTGAGAGAGGCCCGGTAGCCGGCGCCGGTGGACCGGCGGTTGCCGCCGTTCTGCGAGGCGATGGTGTTGAACTGCGTCAGGTGCGCCCGCACCTTCTCCACGTCGATGTCCGGCGGGAGCGTCGGGTTGCCGCCGCCGCCCACGGTCAGCGTGTACCGGGCGGTGTGCGTCTTGGTGCCCGCGGTGCCCGTGACGGTGATCGGATAGGTGCCGGGCGTGGTGGACGCCGAGGTGGTGATCTTCATGGTGGCGTTGGAGCCGGACGTGACGGTCCCCGGGTCGAACGTGACGCCCACGCCCGTCGGCGCGCCCGCGGCGGTCAGCGAGATCTGCTGGGCGCTGCCGGTGACGGTCGTGGTGTTGACCGTGGCGGTGGCCGAGGAGCCCGCGTCGACCTGGCCCGAGGCGGGGTCGAGCCCGAGGGAGAAGTCGTTCTGCTGCCCGGAACAGGTCGGGTCACCGCTCTGCGCCGGGATGCTGATGGCGTCCCAGGCCGCCTTGGTGGCGTTGAACAGGTCGCAGCTCGCGTCCAGGTTCTTCGCCGAGGTGAGCGTGGCGCTGCGGTAGCGCTTGTACGTCATGCCGCTGGTCTTGAGCAGCATGGCACCGTAGAAGATCTTGCCGGCGTTCTTGTTGCCCACGCCGGTCACCTGTTGGTTGTTGCAGGTGGGGCTGGAGGGCTTGCCGCCGCCGGGGCTTGAACCCTCGGCGAGGAGGTAGAACCAGTGGTTCATGGGCCCGGCCGCCTTGTGCTCCTCCGTGTTGGGGATCGAGGCGGAGTAGCAGTTGGGGTCGTTGTTGACCCGGCTCGGGTCGTACATGTTCCGGATCGGGCCGCGTCCCTGGAGGTTGATCATTTCCCCGACGGTGTAGTCGGGGGTGTCGTAGGGGGCGGGTTCGTTGATGTACGCCTCGGTCAGGGCGCCCATGATGTCGCCGGTCGCCTCGCCCAGGCCGCTCTCGTGGTTCGCGCCGCCGGGCGTGTTGGAGTCCAGGCCGTGGCCGAACTCGTGGGCGACGACGTCGACTCCGGCGATCCACTCGTTGGCGCTGTTGTGGCCGATGGTGACGGCCGAGCCGTCCCAGTAGGCGTTGAGCTCGTTGAGGCCCACGCTCACCGGCCAGCTGCCGCCGTTGCCGTTGTGTCCGTTGCGGCCGAACCACTCCTTGAGCATGTTCGACTGCTTCTGCGCGGCGAACATCACGTCGACGCAGCCGGTCTCCCGGCTGGTGGGGTTGCCGGTGCCCCAGTCGTCGGTCGCCTTGGAGAACACGCTGCCCTGGTAGCTCGAACACTGCAGACCGGGGCGGGTGGTGTCGCGCAGCACGTAGTTGTTGCCGGACCGTGAGGTGTCGATGGTCAGCGGGTCGGGGCCGTTCCACTTGCTGTGGCCGGTTCCCGCGCGCACGTCGTCGTAGGTGTCGATGACCTTGCCGGTGCGCGCGTCGACGAAGACGTGCAGCTTGCTGGGGTCGCCCGCCTTGGTCCGGCCGGTCAGCCGGGTCTCCCAGGCGAGCGTGGGCGTGTCCTTTTTGACCCGGACCACCAGGCGCTTGGAGTCGACCTTCTTGACCGACGCCAGCTTCGTGCGGCTCGTCCTGACCGCCTGGGCGGCCGTCACCTCCGCCTCGGTGGTGACCGAGATCCTCGCGTCGGTCGCGGACTGGACGGAGCGGACCTTCCCCTCGCCGTCGGCGAGGACCACCGCGTCACCGCCCACCACCGGAAGGCCGCGGTAGGTGCGTTCGTACGCGACCGAGTACAGGCCCTTGGCCCAGGGGGTGACCTGGTGTCGGTCGTACTGCTCCGCGGGCCCCGCGGCCAGCGAGTCGAGGCCGCTGCGCACGGCCTTGTCGGCGGCGGCGACGGCCTTCGCGAGGGGGTCGGGCTTGCCCGCGGAGGGTGCGGTCTGCGCCGCCGAGGCGAGGGAGACCGGCACCGTCACCCCCGCGAGTGCCAGGGCCAGGGTTATCCCGGCCGCTGCGGATCTTCGTAGCATCACGGCTCCTTGTGAGAGGTGTTGCAGCTCTGCTGGGCCAGGGGGAGCACGTGTGCGTCAGGCCTTGCGGTCGTGCCCGCTGCTCCACTCTCGGTCTGGCGGTGACATGACATCCTCGTGGCTGGCGGAACCCTCACACCGGCCCGGCCCGCGGTCAATGGATTCCGGGCCTCCGGCACGCCCTGTCAAGAATTGGCAAGCGTGCCAGAGCCCGCACACCTCACTCCGACACGCCCCGCAGCCGCTCCCGGTACTCCCGGACCTCCGGCACATCCCCCCAGCGCCCGGCAAGCCGGCTGTGCAGCCCGCGCAGCTCGACGGTGACCATCAACTCGCGCGCGCTCGCGGCCTCGGCGAGGACGGGCTGCGCCAGGGTCACCGCAGCGACCGGATCACCGGCGCACGCCCAGCTGTCCGCGAGGCGCAGGGTGAGCAGCAGCCGCGCGGAGCGCATCACGGGCGGCAGCAGCGCGTACGACCGGGCGGTGGCCTCGATCGCACGCCGGGCCACCGCACGGTCCTCCGTCGCCACCGCCAGGTCGCGCAGCGCCCCGCCGATCGCCGACTCGAGCCGCAGCACGCCCTCCGCGCCCGAGAGCCAGGGCGCTTCGAGACGGTCCCGGTCGTCGAGGCGCGCGAACCTGCGCCGCGCCATGGAGATGTGCTGCCGGCACGCGGCGGCGTCGTGGCACAGCGCGTACGCCCGCGCCTGGTACAGATCGGCGAGGGTCGCCATCCAGCGCCGTCTGGCGTCCACCGCCCCGATGGCCTCCGCGTATCCGAGCGTCGACGCGGCGTCCCCGTCGAGCCGGGCGAGGGTGGACATGTCGCTGAGGAGGGTCGCCCGGGCCTCGGCGTCCCGGGCGGCGTCCGCCCACCGCAGACCGTGCCCGAACCAGGCCATGGCGACGCCGCCCTGCCCGCGCTCCATCCGCAGCCGCCCGGCGACCTGGGCGTACTGGGCGGCGAGCCGCAACTGGCCGTACGGCAGCCGGCCCGTGGAGTTGAACGCCTCGGCCCAGCGGGCCACACCGCGCAGCAGCCGCTCCACGGTGTTCGCACACGCGTCGGTGACATCGGCGAACGCCGCACGGATCAGACAGGCGAGCACGGCGGTCAGCCCGTGCAGCAGCTCCGCTTCCGCCCCGGCCGGCTCCCCGGCACGGTCGTACGGCCCGGTCAGCCCGGTCAGCAGCTCCGTCACGGAACTCCGGGAGGGCGTCGCGCAGCCCACCCTGCCGTGCAGCGGGCAGGCCAGACCCTCGGCGGGAAGCCGCTCCGGCCACGGCTGCGCGGCCAGCGGCGCCTCATCACCGGGGGTGTCCGCCCCGGGGATCGGGGAGAACAGCGTGGGCGCCGTCAGGCGCAGCCCCGGCCCGCCCGGCGACGGGGCCCGTAAGGCGATGGCGACGGCGAGCCGACCACCCGTCTCCAGGACGGCGTCGAGCCGGTTCACCAGATCGAAGGGAGGCTCCCGCACCCCGCCCTCGAGCCTGCTGATGAAGCTGTGGTGGTAGCCCACGCTCCTGCCGAGCTGCAGCTGGGTCAGCCCGGCCCGCCGACGGTGGAAACGCAACTGCCGCCCGAACTCGGCCCACCCCGGTTCGACCGCCTCCGACACGCCGACGGACATGACCCCTCCCTGCCCCGCTCTCCCTGAAGGCAGAGTGACAGGTGGGGCTGGTCCGCCCAACCCTCCTGCTGCACAGGGGGGTTGACGATATGCAACAGCCTCGCTACTGGCCCGTCGGCGTGGGCCAGGCGTCCGCGAGCATCTTGCGGGTGTCGCCGAGCAGCTGCGGCAGCACCTTCGTGTGCCCGACCACCGGCATGAAGTTCGTGTCGCCGCCCCAGCGCGGGACGATGTGCTGGTGCAGGTGGGCGGCGATGCCCGCGCCCGCCACGGTCCCCTGGTTCATCCCGATGTTGAAGCCGTGCGCGCCGGACGCGGTGCGCAGCGCCGTCATCGCCTGCTTGGTGAGCTCGCCCAGCTCGGCGGTCTCGGCCACGGTCAGTTCGGTGTAGTCGGCGACGTGCCGGTAGGGCACGACCATCAGGTGGCCGCCGTTGTACGGGTACAGGTTGAGCACCGCGTACACCTGCTCGCCGCGCGCGATCACCAGGCCGTCCTCGTCGGACTTGGCCGGGATGGAGCAGAACGGACAGCCGTCGTCGGCCCCTGGGCCCGTGGGCTTGTTCTCGCCCTGGATGTACGCCATCCGATGGGGCGTCCACAGGCGCTGGAACGCGTCCTGCGTCCCGACTCCGATCTGCTGCTCCGGCTCAGTCGTCATAGTGCTCAGCATATTCTCCATGAGCGACACGACGAGGGGCGACCCCCGAGAGGGCCGCCCCTGAACCCCCGCTCGCGCGGGGACCACGTCACACCTGTACGCGACGCTCCACCACGTCGACGAGCTTCGCGATCGCCTGATCACGGGGGACCCCGTTCTCCTGCGAGCCGTCGCGGTAGCGGAACGACACCGTGCCCGCGGCCATGTCGTCGTCACCGACGATGATCATGAACGGCACCTTGCTCCGCTGCGCGTTGCGGATCTTCTTCTGCATGCGGTCCGACGACGCGTCCACCTCGACCCGCAGCCCCCGCTTCTTCGCCTCCGCGGCGAACTCCTCCAGGTAGGGCACGTGCGCGTCGCCGATCGGGATGCCGACGGCCTGCACGGGAGCCAGCCACGCCGGGAACGCGCCCGCGTAGTGCTCGAGGAGCACCGCGAAGAACCGCTCGATGGAACCGAACAGCGCGCGGTGGATCATGACCGGGCGCTGCTTGTTGCCGTCGGGGCCCGTGTACTCCAGGTTGAAGCGCTCCGGCAGGTTGAAGTCGAGCTGGACGGTCGACATCTGCCAGGTCCTGCCGATGGCGTCCTTGCACTGCACGGAGATCTTCGGGCCGTAGAACGCGGCGCCGCCCGGGTCGGGGACCAGCGGAAGGCCCTGCGCCTCGGCGACCTGGCGCAGCGTCTCGGTGGCCTCTTCCCAGACCTCGTCGGAGCCGACGTACTTCTCCGGGTCCTTGGTGGACAGCTCCAGGTAGAAGTCGGTCAGGCCGTAGTCGCGAAGGAGGTTCAGAACGAAGGTGAGCGTACGGTCGAGCTCCTGCGCCATCTGCTCCTTGGTGCAGTAGATGTGCGCGTCGTCCTGGGTGAAGCCGCGGGCACGGGTCAGTCCGTGCACGACGCCCGACTTCTCGTACCGGTACACGGTGCCGAACTCGAAGAGGCGCAGCGGCAGTTCACGGTAGGAACGCCCGCGCGCATCGAAGATCAGGTTGTGCATCGGACAGTTCATCGGCTTGAGGTAGTAGTCCACGCCCTCGTCGAGCTGCATGGGCGGGTACATGCCGTCGGCGTACCAGTCCAGGTGCCCGGAGGTCTCGAAGAGCTTCCCCTTCGTGGCGTGCGGGGTGTAGACGAACTCGTACCCCTCCTCCTCGTGCCGACGGCGCGAGTAGTCCTCCATGACCCGGCGGATGATGCCGCCCTTGGGGTGGAAGACGGCGAGGCCCGAGCCGATCTGCTCGGGGATGGAGAAGAGGTCGAGCTCGCTGCCGAGCTTCCTGTGGTCGCGCTTCTCGGCCTCGGCGAGGAACTCCAGGTGCGCCTTCAGCTCGTCCTTGGAGGGCCAGGCGGTGCCGTAGATGCGCTGGAGCATCGGGTTCTTCTCGCTGCCGCGCCAGTAGGCGGCGGCGTTGCGCATGAGCTTGAACGCCGGGATGTTGCGGGTGGTGGGCAGGTGGGGACCGCGGCAGAGGTCCTTCCAGCACAGGTCCCCGGTCTTGGGGTCGAGGTTGTCGTAGATGGTCAGCTCGCCGCCGCCCACCTCGACGTCCGCGCCGTCGTCGCTGGACGCGGAGCCCTTGATGCCGATGAGCTCCAGCTTGTACGGCTCGTCGGCGAGCTCCTCGCGGGCGGCGTCGTCGGTGACGACGCGGCGCGAGAAGCGCTGGCCGCGCTTCTGGATCTCCTGCATCTTCTTCTCGACGGCCTTGAGGTCCTCGGGCGTGAACGGCTTCTCGACGTCGAAGTCGTAGTAGAAGCCGTCCTTGACCGGCGGGCCGATGCCCAGCTTGGCGTCGGGGAAGAGCTCCTGCACGGCCTGCGCCATGACGTGCGCGGTCGAGTGGCGCAGGATGTTCAGGCCGTCCTCGGAGGAGATCTCGACGGGCTCGATCTCGTCACCGTCGGCCACGGCGTACGCCAGGTCCTTCAGCTCGCCGGCCACGCGGGCGGCGACGACGGTGCGCTCACCGGGGAAGAGCTCCGCGGCCGTAGTGCCCGTCGTCACCACGCGCTCTTCCCGCTCGGAATCGCGATGGATGATCACACGGACGTCTGACACCGGTCTCTCCTACCTGAAGGGGGCTGCGCCGCTCTCTGTCACGCGTGCGCAAGGGGAATCGTACCGAGCCGCGGCCCCCCGCCGCGAAACGGATATCCCCTCCGTCACTCCGTACCGAAAAAGTCCAGGTTCTCCTGGAGCGACTTCATGAGCCGGTCGCGCTCCTCGTCGTCCACCTGCACCGGCACCACCCCGCTCGCCCCGGTGAGCCTGCGGAAGCCGCCGCGGCTCTCCAGCCTGCCGTGCACCCGGATCGGCAGCCCGACCAGATGCGCGTGGCCCGCGACACGGTACGACTCCTCGTCCAGCGTCATCCGTACGTGCGGGACGTCGGCGCCCGCGATCACCCGGACCCGCACCGCCCCGTCCCCGCGCGCCGCCGAGCGCCGCATCCGCACCACGGTCCCGGTGAGCCGCACCGGCACCGACGGCTCGTCGCGCAGATACCGGGCACCCGCCTCCCGGAGCACCGCCAGATCGCCGGGCGAGAACTCGACGGGCTCGGCGCGGGCCGCGCACCCCTCGGGCACCCCGGCGCCCGGCGCCCACTCCACGGCGACGCGCGCCCCCTCCGTACCGCGCACCAGCGCGACGAGCGCCTCGGTCAGCTCGTGGCTGACGCCCGCCTCGACCGCGCCGTCGAAGGCGTCCATGCCGCCGGTTGCGCGCTGGTAGTCGACGGCCTCCCGGGCCGCGTACAGCGCTTGGTGCAGCCGGACCGCGAGCGGCCGGCCGGCCGGCACGGGCACGAAGGCGGTGAGCTTCCGCCCGCCCGTCGCGGGCCCGACCAGGACGTTCTCCAGGGACGCCGCGGCAGAGCCGCGGTGCCGCGCGCCGTAGTACCCGGCGCGGCCGCGCGCGGCGAGCGCCCCGGCGAGCAGCATCTGCCGTGCCGCGGCGCGCAGTCGCTCCTCCGCGGGCCAGGTCGCGGTGTCCGCGGGCCCCACCGGCACATCCCGCCACCAGTGGATCTCGTCGCTGGGCACGGCGAGCCCGACGAGCACCCCGCGCGCGGCGGGCGAGGCGCTGCGGGAGAGCGCGACGAGTGCCTCGCCGAGCAGGTCCTCGCAGTCGGGGAAGGCCCGGCTCTCGGGCACGAGGAGGCTGGTGCCCGCGCCGCCGGGGCCGGGTGGCGTCCACCGGGCATACCGGCCGGGGGTGCCGCCGCGCCGCTGCCAGCCGTGCCGGGCAAGGAGTGCGCCGAGCACCGCGGGGTCCACCAGGGCGGGTTCGGGCGGCTGCGACCACTGGCCCGCGGCCGGGGCCGGGTGCGGGCGGACGGGAGGCGCCGGCTCGTCGTGCTCGAAGGGGCGGTGCATCAGGGTCTTCCTCCCGTCCCGACGCGCGTCATGATCTCGCAGAGTGCTCGGTCGTCGAAGATCCGCGAGGTCGGGACGCGCACGGTGGTCCTGCGCCGGCCGGTCACCGGCTGTCCGGCGAGATTGGTCCAGTAGCAGCAGTGCCGCAGGTCGAGCCGGTCGTGCCCGGCGCGCAGCCAGTCGTCCCGGGACCGGGGCACGATCATCACGACGAGGATCTTGTGGACCGAGACCGGCGTGCGGGCGAGCTTCACCAGGTGCGCGTTGTCGAGCGTGAAGGAGAAGGCGGGCCCCGCCGGGTTCGGCGGCAGTTGGTACGTGCACTTCAGCTGGACCTTGATGGTGACCTCGTCGTCGACCGTGTGCCCGGGGGCGCTGTGGCTGACGTGCCAGTCGATGCCGTTGTCGGGGAAGGGCTGCGAGAGCGAGCATCCGGCCGCCGCCGCGACGGCGTGCAGGTAGCCCACCTGAAGCGTCTCCATACAGGCGGTGGTGGCGAGAGTGCCGCGCGGCGGTGCGATCCGCTCGGGCAGCAGCCCACCCTGTTCGGGCTGCGCGAGCGCCATGGTCAACAAGCCTTCCGAACCTGGTGGTTACCCGCTCGGGCCGTCGGTTTTCAGGTCCCGTACCTCTGTTGTCTCCGGGCTGCGTACAGCGCAAACGGCCCGGGTATCACCAGCGTGGGCAGGGGACCGAACGTCATCTGCCGGGACTGAACGAGGAGTTGCGTCACTATGACGTGCTGGTACGAGGGCCCCTTGGCCGCATTCGACACAGAGACCACGGGCGTGGACGTCGAGACCGACCGCATCGTGTCGGCCGCCGTCGTCGTCCAGCAGGGCGCGGGCACCCGGCCGCGCATCACCCGCTGGCTGGTGAATCCGGGCGTTCCGGTGCCCGAGGGCGCCACGGCGATCCACGGACTGACGGAGGACCATCTGCAGCGCACCGGCCGCTGGCCGTCGCCGGTGATGGAGGAGATCGCGCGCGATCTGGCCGAGCAGAGCGCGGCGGGCCGACCGATCGTGGTGATGAACGCACCGTTCGATCTGACCATCCTGGACCGGGAGTTGCGCAGGCACCGCGCCTCGTCCCTGAGCCGCTACCTGGAGGGTTCGTCGCTGTGCGTGATCGACCCTCGGGTCCTGGACAAACAGCTGGACCGCTACCGCAAGGGCCGTCGCACGCTCACCGACCTGTGTGCGCAGTACGAGGTGGAGCTGGCGGAGGCGCACGACGCGGCGGCGGACGCGCAGGCCGCCCTCGATGTCGTCCGCGCGGTGGGGCGCCGCTTCGCGGGGCGCCTTGAGCGGCTTTCACCGGCCGAGCTGCACACACTGCAGGCGGTGTGGCACGCGGCGCAGGCGCGCGGTTTGCAGGCGTGGTTCGCCAAGAGCGGCACTCCGGAGGTGGTGGATCCCGCGTGGCCGCTGCGTCCGGAACTCTCCGCGGCTGCCTGAGCGTCGACGGGGCGCGCACCTGGCGCAGGGTCGCGCGGGCCGCACGGGACATGAAAAAACCGGTCCGCCTGCTGACGGACCGGCATTCTCCGGGTGGGCGATACTGGGTTCGAACCAGTGACCTCTTCGGTGTGAACGAAGCGCTCTCCCACTGAGCTAATCGCCCGGGAACGGACTGAACAATACAGGTCCGGGCGCCTTTCCTTCAAACCGCTGTCAGGCGGTCCGCGAGACCTCGCTGCCCGGCGCGCATCATCAGCGCGTGGTTCAGCAGGAACAGCGGGCGTCCGGGGACGGCGAGGCGGCGCATCAGGCGTCTGCGCACGACGACCTCCTGGTCGTAGCGGGCCCGGGTGCCGCCGGGCACGGCCCTGACGGTCCAGCGCGCCCACCCCTCCAGATCGCCCGCCATGGTGATCTCCAGGACCCCGGCGGCGGGGTCGCGGCGCTGCTCCCGCGCGGTGACGACCAGGTCGTACGGCAGGAAGGACCGGAAGCGGGCGATTCCGGTGAACTCGTCGAGCGGCGTCACCTCGCGCACCTGCGGCCACCAGAGCGGGTAGTCCTCCACCCGCTCCAGGGCGGCGTACGCGTCGACGGGCGCGCCGGGCAGGGCCCAGACGCTGCGGAAGCGGTAGTGACACCAGTCCATGAGGGCAGTCTGCCAAAGGGGCCGGGCCCGTCGGGGCGGGCGGGCCGGGCCCGGCGCCGGATCTGAGTACGCCCTGAGTATCCGCACCGATGCCGTGCGGTGTGCCGCGGACCACACTCCGAGGCATGACGACCATTCCACCCCCGGCCGAGGAGCTCCGCATCCTCGACGGGGAGTTGCGCCAACTGGAGGCGCGCAGAGCGCAGTTGCTGCGGCGCCGGGCCTGGCTGCTCGGTGTCCTGCGCGCGGCGGGCCCGGCCGGGCCGCCCCCTCGTCCGGCCGGGCCGCCGGCCCCCGCAGCCGCGCCGCTGAGCGCGCAGAACGTCCTGCTCACGCTGGGCGGAGTGCTCCTGACCATCGCGGCCATCGCCTTCACGGTGGTGAGCTGGGGCCACTTGGGCCTCGGTGGCCGCAGCGCGGTCCTCGGCCTGGTGACGTTTGCGGCTCTCGGCACGCCCGCGGTCCTGCTGCGCCGCTCGCTGCGTTCGACGGCGGAGGCGGTGGCGGGTCTCGCGCTCGCGCTGACGGTGCTCGACACGTACGCGGTACGTCATCTGGCGCTCCCCGGCACCGGCACCCTCGGCTACGCGGCAGGGGCTTCCGCGGTGCTCGTCGCGCTGTGGGCGGGGTACGGCCTGCTCCTCGGCACGCTGCGTCTGCCGCTCCCGACCGCTGTGGCGACGGCTCAACTGCCGCTGATCCTGTGGGCGGGCGCCGCGCACGCCGGTGATCACGTGATGACGGCCGCGCTCCTGGTGACGGCCGCTTTCGACACCGTGCTCGCGCTGCGGGCGGGGGTCCGTTCCGTACGGACCGTCGCCGCGGCCTGTGCCGGTCTGCTGGGCGGGTGGGGCGCGGCGAGCGCGAGCTGGCTGTCCGTGCAGGCCACCGGCCCGGCCGGGGCGGCCCGCGCGGGCGCCCTGCTGCTGCTCGCGGCCACCGTCGCGCTGGCGGTGGCGTGGTGGGCCAAGGGGCCGGACGTCGCGACCGGCGCGGCGTGCGCCGGTGGCCTGCTGGCGGTGGCCGCGGTGGGCGGAGTGCTGCGGACCGCGCTGCCCGCGGCATGGACGGTCCCGGCCCATCTGGCGTGCGGTATCGCGCTGTTGGCGCTCGTCGGCACCGCGCTGCCGCGTCCGCTGCGGCGCGGGATCGGCGGGGCGTCGGCCGCGGTGCAGGGGCTCGCCGTGCTGTGGGCGCTGCCCGTCGCCGCGGTCGCCCTGTTCGGGCCGCTCGGCGGCGCCACCCGCGTCTGGTCGGGTGCTCCGGCGGATTCCCGGGACGCACTGCTGCGCGAACTGCCGCTGCCGCACGCGTTCATGGCCCCGCCGGTACTCGTGGCCGTCGCCGCCATGCTGCTCGTGGTGTCCGGCCGACTGGGCGGAGAGGTGGGGCGCGCGGCGCGGTTCGGCGCGCCGGTGCTCGGGTGGGCCGCGGCTGTGTCGCTGCCGTCCGCGCTCCGGCTTCCGTACGCCGCGGGCCTTTCGGCGCAGATCCTGGTGACCGCGGTCCTGCTCGTCGTCGCGGCACGCGCCGTGTCTGCGACCCCAACCGTGACCGCCGCGACGTCGGCCCTCGTGTCCTCGGTGAGCACCGCGTTCCTCTCGCTGGCCACCACAGCGGCCACCCTCACCACGCTCGGCCTGCTCACGGCGGTCTGCGCCGCGGCCTGCGTGCGCATGGCGCGCGGCGCGGCGCCCGCTCCGGGCGCGGCGGCGCTCCCGGCCTGTGCGTCCCTCGCGTACGCCACCGCGCTGGCCTGTGCCGCGGGCGCCGCGTGGGAGCTGCGCCCGGAACACATCGGGCTGCTCGTGCTCGTGGTGCCCGCGTCGGCCGCGCTGGTCGCGTTGGTCGTGCCGCGCGTCGCCCGGCATCCCCTGGCGCTGCCCGCCGAGGTGATGGCGGCGGCTTCCGGGGCCGTCGCTCTCGTCCTCGCGTCGGGCGAGGGACCCGCGCTGGCGCTCGCCCTTTCGCTCGGCGGGCTCATCGCCTCCGGCACCGCGCTGCGGCCGGAGCGCCGCGCCGTCGGGTATGCGGCCGGGGCGCTGTTCGTCCTTGCCGGCTGGGTGCGCCTGGTGTCGTGGGAGGTGACGGTCCCGGAGGCGTACACGCTGCCGGTGACGGTGCCTGCGCTGTTCATCGGGGCGCTGCGGCGGCGCCGCGACCCGGCGGCCTCCTCCTGGACGGCGTACGGCCCTGGCCTCGCGGTGACGCTGCTGCCGAGCCTCGCGGCCGCCTGGAGCGACCCGCACTGGCCGCGTCCGCTGCTGCTCGGCACCGCGGCCCTCGCGCTGACCCTGCTGGGCGCCCACCACCGGCTGCGCGCCCCGCTCGTCCTCGGCGGCACGGTCCTCGCCCTGGACGCGCTGCACGAACTGGCCCCGTACATCGTTCAGGCGATGGGCGCGCTGCCCCGCTGGCTGCCGCCCGCACTCGCGGGCCTGCTGCTCCTCGCCGTGGGCGCCACGTACGAGCAACGGCTGCGCGAGGCACGCCGGTTCCGGAATGCACTCGACCGAATGCGCTGATTCCAGGGCCCGCCGGAACATGTGGACCCGTCAATTCCCTTAAATGGCACGGGAATACGAGAACGGCCCGGAGGCTCTAAAGCCTCCGGGCCGCAATCCGGGGTGGGCGATACTGGGTTCGAACCAGTGACCTCTTCGGTGTGAACGAAGCGCTCTCCCACTGAGCTAATCGCCCCGGGCGCACGGAGAACATTACCGCATGTCAGCGGGTGCTCCGGACCGCCTCGGAGTCACCCGGCGGTCACTCCTTGATCTTCCACGGCATCGTGATGCCGAACTTCCACACGTAGACACCGACGAGCACCGCGATGATCACGAGGCCGATGGTCGTGAGGATGATGTTCCTGCGCCGCACCTTGGGATCGAGTGCACGCTGTGCGGCCTCGGTGACCTTGCGTTTCGTCCAGCGGAGCACCAGCTGGGCCCAGACGAACTCGGTCGCCCAGATCGCCATGCCGCCGAAGATCACCAGCCAGCCCGGCCCCGGCAGGGGCAGCATGATGATGCCCGCCACGACCACCGCGAGCCCCACGACGAAGACGCCGACCTGCCAGCTGAGGTGCAGCGCCCTGCGGGCCTGTATGAACTCCGGCGCCCGCGAGCCGAGCGGCTGTTCGGGCTTGACTCCGGCGACCGGATCCGTGGCCTCCGCCGGCTCGTTACTCCCCGTATTCATACGGCCAAACCCTACCGGACGGAAACCCGTCACCGGAATGGGCGCATGACCGGAGTGGACAATCCGCCAAACGAGGCGGATAAAGACACGCAAATCCCTCAGAGGGGTTTACAACGGCACCGTAGGTGGCATGTCGATTTCGCCGACGTGCGAATCCCCGAGCGCACACTGAGCGAAAGGCCCTGGCGCTTATGAACACCACGGTCAGCTGCGAGCTGCACCTGCGCCTCGTTGTGTCGAGCGAGTCCTCACTGCCTGTACCCGCAGGACTGCGGTATGACACGGCCGATCCCTATGCCGTGCACGCCACCTTCCACACCGGAGCCGAGGAAACCGTCGAGTGGGTGTTCGCCCGCGACCTCCTCGCCGAGGGCCTGCACCGGCCCACCGGAACCGGCGACGTCCGAGTCTGGCCGTCCCGGAGCCACGGTCAGGGCGTTGTCTGCATCGCCCTGAGCTCGCCGGAGGGCGAGGCTCTGCTCGAGGCCCCGGCGCGGGCCCTGGAGTCCTTCCTGAAGCGAACGGATGCAGCCGTGCCACCCGGTACGGAACACCGCCATTTCGATCTCGACACGGAGCTCTCACACATCTTGGCCGAGAGCTAACCGCCGCACGGCGCGTCGAGAACCACAGACGCCGTCCGACTCGGGGCGACGGCGCGGGCAGTCACGACACAACGGCACAAGGCGAACAGATGCAGACACCGGCGCCGTCGCCGCGGACTTTCCGCGACGACGGCGCCGGTGCGTCCCGTGGGTAAGCCGCTAGCATCGGCCAGCATCGGCGGGCACCGGCCCGACCTCCAGGCCTGGGAGCGAATCGTGCTGATCACCCACGACACCCGGTGTTCTCTCGACTCCGTGGTCGATCTGGTGAACACCGCACCGGAAACGAACGGCACGGACGGGCTCGCGGACGTGTCGGCACTCGGTGAGTTCGTACGAACGCACGACGTGAGCGATGTCGGGGCACTCTCGGAGGGGGACCTCGCCGACGTCCGCCGCATCCGCGACCGCTTCGGGGAGGTCTTCGCGCACCCCGAGCCGCGGACCGCCTCCACGATCCTCAACGACCTGATCGCGGCGGCGGGCACCACGCCCCGGCTCACCGACCACGACGGCTACGACTGGCACATCCACTACTTCGCGCCCGGGGCGTCCGTCGCGGACCATCTCGCGGCCGACTGCGGGATGGCGCTGGCCTTCTTCGTGGTCGCCGGGGAGCAGGAACGACTGCGCCGCTGCGAGGCCCCGGACTGCCGGCACGCCTTCGTCGACCTCTCCAGGAACCGCTCGCGCCGCTACTGCGACAGCCGCACCTGCGGCAACCGCCTGCACGTCGCCGCGTACCGCGCCCGCCGCCGGGAGGCCGCGGGCTAGGCCCGGGCGACGCTCCTAGAGCAGCAGCAGGTCGTGCAGCGAAGCCAGCAGGATCAAGGTGCCGATCACCGCCAGAAAGATCATCAAGGGTGGCTGTGAGAGGGCGAAAAGGCAGCCCTGTCGCTCCTCGAGGCCGTGGGGCGGCTCCTCGGCGCCGGGAGGCCGCTCCGCTTCGCCGTCGGGGCCGTGCCGCTCGATGTCGGCAGGTCGTCGCTCATGGGCCGGTGCCGCTCGGCTGCCGTCGTCCGGCGGGGCGGCATCGCCCTCTGTGGTGGTGTCCAGCATCTCGCGGTGATGATGACGCAGCATCGGGAGGTGCGCGTACCAACACGCCCGGTCAAGGCGGGAGTTCGCCGGATCCCGTGAACAGGAGAAAGTCCAGCGCCCCGGGCGTTCCGCGCCCGGCCCACCGGCATGCCCCCGCCCGGGCCCCGGTGACACCGCCCGCACTCGAACGAGGGACTCACCGCTTCACCGGGCCCCCGCCCGGACCGCGCCCCGCCGCCGTCAGATCCCGTGCTTCTTCAGATCCCGTGCTTCTTCAGGATCGCCTCGATGTCGCTGAAGTCCTCCGCGGGCGCGGCGGACTTCTGCGGCTTGGCCGCGGGCCGCCCCGCAGCCGGCCGGGCGCTCGCACCGAGCGAGGGCGCCGACGCCGCGGGGGCCACCGCCTCGCGCTGGGCGGCCCTGGCGGCCTTGCGCTCCTTGCGGGTGCCGCCCGTGCGGCGCTCGACCGCACGCGTGCCCAGGAACACGAGCCAGGCCACGCCCAGCACACCGAAGCCGACCCACGCCTTGAGGCTGAACGCCGTGTCGGCGGCCCAGCCCACGATGCCGGTCATCACCAGGCCCACCGGCACGAGGGAGTACGCGGCGAGGCGGGCCGCGGAGAGGAAACGCTTGCGGTAGGCCGTGACCGCGGCGATGCCCAGCCCGGCCGCTGATACGGCGGAACAGACGGTCTCGGCAATCATCCGGTCCTCCAGGCATACAGGCTTGCGTCGGAATATGACGCTGTCGTCCCTTCCATCCTGCACCGGGTGGGCGCCGAGGAGCCATGTCCCGGTCGGACCTCAGGGACATTTCCGGGTCATCTCGGGGTCCGGCCTCCTCCCCAGGTGCCGGTCCGCGGCGCTCCGGCCCGGTTGGGAAGCGGCCGGGCGGGCTGGAAGACTGTGCCCATGAGCGACTCCACCCCCGCCCGCCCCGCCGGCCGCCCCGAGCTCGACGTCTGGTGCGAGCTGCAGTGCCCCGACTGCCGTACCGCCCTCGACGACGTGCGCGCCCTGCGCGCCCGCTACGGCGACCGCGTCGAGCTGCGCCTGCGGCACTTCCCCCTCGAAAAGCACAAGCACTCCTTCGCCGCCGCCCAGGCCGCCGAGGAGGCCTTCGAGCAGGGCAAGGGCTGGGCGTACGTCGAGGCGGTGCTCGCCGGGGTCGAGGAGCTCGACCGCAAGGGCGAGCGGCACCTGGTGGACACCGCCCGCGAACTCGGCCTCGACGCCGAGGAGTTCGACACCGCCCTGATCGACGGACGGCACATCCTGATCGTCGACGCCGACCAGGCCGAGGGCAAGGCGATCGGTGTCACCGGCACGCCGACGTACGTCATCGACGGCCAACGACTGGACGGCGGCAAGAGCCAGGAAGGGCTGCGCGAGCGCGTCGAGGAGATCGCCGACCGCCTGCTGGCGGCGGACGCCGGTTAGGCCGTTTCCTTCGGACCGTTCGCCGTCATGCCCGACCGGCGCAAGACGGCGCGGTGGCGACAAGGGCTGAGGCCCTCCTCACCACCGCGCCGTCCGTGGGTACCGAGCGCGTGCGTCAGTGACGGTCGTCGGGCTGGTAACCCGAACCCTCGTGGCTGTAGCCCGCGGCCTGGGACCAGACGATGCCGAGCGGGCCGCCCACGCTGTCGTACGTACCGGCGAACCCCTTGTGGTGGTAGCCCGTCTCGTGGTGCGGGCCGTTGTAGTCGTCGTCGGCGACGGCCGCGCCTGCCCCCACGGCCAGGACGGAGACGGTGAGAGCGGCGGCGAGGATGGTCGAGCGAACGCGCATGAGAATATTCCTCCTGGAATACACAGATACTGTCGCTCTGTCACCTGCCGCGGCAGCGGGGCCGGGTAACGGGGCAGCACCCGCTCTCCACCCGAACGGTCCCCAAGGTACTCCCGCATGGCCCACGGGGACGGCTCCTTGCACAACCCCTGCGAGTTGTACGACCCCTGCGAGCACGCCACCGTCTCCGGCGGGACGTCGGCGACGACACGCGCGCGTGCGCTAGAGCAGCGGCTTGTAGAGGCAGAACGAGGTCGGTTCGTAGCCGAGGGACTCGTACAGACGCAGGGCTGGGGTGTTGCCCGCGAAGACGTTGAGGCCGATACGGCCTCGGCCCGCCGCGATGCCCTGTGCCTCCGCGACGAGCATCAGGGAGCGGCCGTGCCCCTGCCCGCGGTGCTCCGCGTCGACCTCGACCTTGTGGATGAGCGCCGCGTCGGCCTCGAGGGCGATCCACAGGATGCCGACCTTGTCGCCCCGCCACGTCAGGACGCTCAGCCGGGCGTCCGGCGTCCCCAGGCCCTGCGGGAGAAGGCGCTCCCGGTCGGTCCGGGCCATCTCATAGGCCTGCGCCTCGGGCACGCCGCGCTCGGTCCAGGAGCGCGCGTACTCCTCCCACGCGTGCGCCTGCCACGGCCCATAGTCGTCCTCCGTCATCGCCCGCCACTCGATGCCGTCGAGCAGCGGGGGCACCTCGGCGAGCGGCTTCGCCATCCGGCGGTTCCGCTCGACGTACCCGAGAGCCGTGGCCAGGTGCAGGGCCGCCCCCGCGGCGGCCGGGACCTCGGCCTCGATGCGGCGGCAGCCCCAGCCGCGCGCCACCTCCTCGGCGGCCAGCGCGGCCACGGTGCCGCGCCCGCGCCTGCGGTCGGGTCCGGCGATCCGCAGGTCGGTCACGCGGCACACCTCGGGCCCGAACACGTCATGCGTGGCGAGGCCTATCGCCCCCACAGGGCGGCTGTTCACGCAGACGTCGTACGTGCGCGCCTTGGCGCCGTCGGCGCCCTGCTGAAGCGGCCCGGTCGGCCGCAGGGTCGTGGTCATCACTGACGTTCTACCCGCCCCGGCCCCGCATCGTCACCGGAGAACGGGGACTTGGGGTTTCGGCGGACCGCCAGACCGGATCGGCGGCATTACGGATCCAGGTCGTCCGCGACCCGCTCGTCGAACACCCGCATCGCCTTGCTGGTCACCGGGCCCGGTGCGTCCGGGAGTTGGCGTCCGTCGACGCGGTGCACGGCCTGGACGTCCCGCAGCGTCGACGTCAGGAAGATCTCGTCAGCCCGGTCGAGGACGTCCAGGGGCAGGTCGCTCTCGCGGGCGCCCGTCCACTCCACGGCCAGCTCGCGCGTGATGCCCGCGAGGCAGCCGGAGGCGACCGGCGGAGTGTGGATCTCGCCGTCGAGCACGACGAAGACGTTGGATCCTGTCCCCTCGCAGAGCTGTCCGACGGTGTTCGCGAACAGCGCCTCCGAAGCGCCCTGTTCGTGGGCGCGGGCCAGGGCGACGACGTTCTCCGCGTACGAGGTGGTCTTCAGGCCGGTCAGCGCGCCGCGTTCGTTGCGCGTCCACGGCACCGTGATCACCGCGGTGGCGTCGGGGCGCCGCGGGGCCTCGCCGAGCGCGACGACGAGCGTGGTGCCCTGGTCTCCGCGGTCCGAGCCGAGCGGCGAGAGGCCTCCGGTGTAGGTGATCCGCAGCCGGCCGAGCGGGAGGGGGTTGGCCTCCAGGACGGCCTCGCAGGCGCGGCGCACCTCGTCCAGGTCCGGCTCGGGCAGGCCGAGGCCGCGCGCCGAGCGCGCGAGCCGGGCCAGGTGGCGGGTCAGGGCGAACGGCCTGCCCTCGACCGATTTCACCGTCTCGAAGATGCCGTCGCCCACCGTAAGCCCGTGGTCGAGCACGGAGACGCGGGCAGAATCGAGGTCCTGCAGCCCGCCATTGAGCCATATCTTCACGTTGGGGTTCCTCCACTCGCTGCGTACGCCCCCGACGCTACCGCCAGCAGCCGCGCGGCCTTCAGCTCGGTCTCCCGCCACTCCCCCGCCGGGTCCGAGCCCCAGGTGATGCCCGCTCCGGTGCCGAAGCGCAGCATGCCATCGGCCCGGTCGATCCAGAAGGTGCGGATGCCGACGGCGAGCTCTCCGGTGCCCCGGTCGGCGTCCACCCAGCCGATGCCGCCGCAGTACGGGCCGCGGGGCGCGGTCTCCAGTTCGTCGATGATCCGCAGTGCGCTGGACTTCGGGGCGCCGGTGACGGAGCCGGGCGGGAAGGCGGCGCCGAACAGCTCGGGCCAGCCCGCTCCGGGGCTCAGCTCGCCGCCGACGGTGGAGACGAGGTGGACGAGGCCGGGGTGCTTCTCGACCACACAGAGGTCGGGGACGGTCACCGTGCCGGTGGCGCAGACGCGGCCGAGGTCGTTGCGGACGAGGTCCACGATCATGACGTTCTCGGCGTAGTCCTTCTCCAGGAGGTCCGCCTCGGTGCGCCCGGTGCCCTTGATGGGGCCCGACTCCACCGTGCGCCCGACGCGGCGCAGGAAGAGCTCGGGGGACGCGGTGGCGATCTCCACGCCGTGCCCGGGGAGCCGGATCGTCCCGGCGTAGGGGGCGGGGTTCCCGCGCGCGAGCAGAGCGGTCAGGGCGTCCACGTCGGCGTCGGCGGGCACGGGCGCGGACAGTACGCGGCAGAGGTTGGCCTGGTAGACCTCGCCGGTGGCTATGTACGCCCGTACCCGCCGCACGCCCTCCATGTACGCGGCGCGGTCGAGGGAGGACGTCCAGACGTCGACGGCCGGACCGCGCCACCGGCCCGGGACGGGGGCGGGCACGGCCTCCTCCCGCACGTCGTCGAAGCGGGCGCAGACCAGACCCCCCTCGAAGTCCGCGGACACCGCCCAGAAGCCGGTGGAGTCCAGGGCCGCGGGATCGCTGGTCACATCGCGCAGACCGGTGGCCACGCGACGGCCGAAGCGCGCCATGGGAGGGAGCGCGGCAGGTGGTGTCAGAGGGGGGTTGTGCACGGCTGTGAGTCTATGACCGGTGTATCGGCGGTGCCCTGGCCAGCGACAGCGCAGCACGCTGCGCAAACGCGTTTTTGTACTGGCCCAGGAATCCGCTAGAGTTCAACACGTCGCCGGGACGCGCAAGCGGGCCGGGAAAGACAAGCGGACGTAGCTCAGTTGGTAGAGCGCAACCTTGCCAAGGTTGAGGTCGCCAGTTCGAACCTGGTCGTCCGCTCGCAGGAAGTGGGGGATCTTCCCGAACCCCCGCACTCCTGGTGGAGTGGCCGAGAGGCGAGGCAACGGCCTGCAAAGCCGTCTACACGGGTTCAAATCCCGTCTCCACCTCCATGCGCGATTAGCTCAGCGGGAGAGCGCTTCCCTGACACGGAAGAGGTCACTGGTTCAATCCCAGTATCGCGCACTGGATCTTCGGACTCCGGTTCGTATTCGATCCATCCCGCGCGATTAGCTCAGCGGGAGAGCGCTTCCCTGACACGGAAGAGGTCACTGGTTCAATCCCAGTATCGCGCACGCAGTACGCAGTACATGCTGTATGCGGCACACGCAGTACGCAGCACACGCAGTCACCCGCGCGATTAGCTCAGCGGGAGAGCGCTTCCCTGACACGGAAGAGGTCACTGGTTCAATCCCAGTATCGCGCACCACCACACGAAGCCCCCGGCCGTCTCCACGGCCGGGGGCTTCGTCGTTCCCGGAGTGACTCAGGACGAGAAGAGCATGTGCCCGAAGCTCTTGTGGCGGTTGTGGCCGTAGTGACCGCCGTGGCCCCCGTGACCGCCGTGGCCGCCGTGCGGGGCGCCCCAGGCCGGAGCGGGCGCCGCGGGGTAGGCCTGCGGGGCCGGCGGCGCGGGCGGCGGCGGGACCTGCTGCTGGCCGCCCCACTGGGCCTCCAGGCGGGTCAGGGACTCCAGCTCGCCGTAGTCCAGGAATATCCCTCGGCAGTTGTTGCACTGCTCGATCTGGACGCCATTGCGGTTGTACGTGTGCATCGGTGCGTGACACTTGGGGCACTGCATGGACGGCTCAACTCCTCGCCGATGGTGACTGCTTCGCCGGGACACTGCCCGGCTTCGGTGCGTTGCACCCTACTTCGTGGCGTCCGGGGTGAACTCCGCCGGTCGGACCGCCACTTCGGCCATCCGGGCGCACGCCTCGACCAGAGCCTGCTCGACCTCGTCCAGAGGGCGGTCCGCGGCGACCGACTTGGCGATTGCCAGGGCCGCGGTCTGCACGGTCAGGGCGCGGGCGGGCACGTCAAGGGCGGGCCAGGGATCGGCGCCGTCCACCGGCACCGCCGGGCCGCCCGCTCCCCGGTAGGCGTCCAGGAAGCGGGTCCACTCCTCGGGGGCGAGCAGGCCGCACGCGAACCAGGCGGCGGGGCGCGCGAGGTCCCACGCGGGGTCGCCCTCGCCCAGGTCGTCCACGTCGATGAGCAGCCAGTTCCCCTCGGGGGCGCGGACGAGCTGGCCCAGGTGGAGGTCTCCGTGGCAGAGGCGCCGCGGTCCCGGCGAGGGGGCCTCGGCGCGGGCCCAGGGCGGCAGGTCCGCCCAGGCCCGCAGGACGGGGGGCGCAGCGGGGTGCGGGCCGGTCGCGCGGAGGCGGTCGACGGCGCGGGCGGCCTTCGCCGGGCCGCGCATGGGCGGGAGAGTGCGCGGGAGCGCGGCCCGGGGTGTGGCGTGCAGGCGGGCGAGGAGGGTGGCGACGGCCTCCCAGGGGGCGGCGTCGGGGTCGTCCCGGTCGACCGGGACGCCGTGCGGCCAGAGGGTGACGAGGCGGCCGTGGAGGTCCGTGGCGGCGGAGTGCAGCGGCCCGAGGAGGGTGCCCGGGAGGCGGACCGCCACGTCGAGGCGGACCGCCAGCTCCGCGGGGTCCGTATCGGGGGCGTGCGCCTTCGCGACGACGTCGCCGTGGCGTACGACAGTGGCGTCGGCCCGGTCCGCGAGAAGCGCGTCGCCGCCCCCGCAGGCGCAGGGCCCCGCGGACGTCGGGTGGACCGCGGCGCGGACCTTGGCGGTGAGGGCGGGGAGAATCGCGGAGGTCACGGGGCTTCCGTACGTCGAGGGGGCCGTATGCGTCGCCGAAGCGTACGGCTGCTGGCCGGGTCTTGACGGGGCGGCCCCGACCGGGCCGGGCCTGCCCTGCTCCGCTCGCCTTGGACCGGCCGTGCGGGGGCACCTGCCGGTGCCCTGGATGCCGGGGGGGAATTCTCGACCGCGTCGAGCGGCACGAACCGTGGCGGAGCGTGACGTGGCGTCCGGAGCCGTCGCGCAGCGGACCTGCCAGTGACGGGACGGTCCGCCCGGAGGAACCCCCGAGCTGACCGGCAGGCTTCGCGCCCCGGCGCCGCCCGGGGCAGAACGCGGCCTCCGGGGCAGCGCATGGCAATGCCCGCGCAGCTCCCCAGCTGCGCGGGCATTCTGCCGTCCGCCGCACCCCCGTCCCCACGGGGTTTCATGGCCGGATGTCCCCGCCCGGACCGCTCTTCCGGGCCTGGGGCGCCGCTCAGCGCCCCAGCATCACGCCCACGGACGACGCTTGTGTGACCACTGCCTCCCAGCCGCCGAAGACGACTACGAGCAGGGCTGCCAGGGGGAGGACCATGGCCGTCGCCACCAAAGGATGGCGCGTGCCGGACGGGCGGACGCCGAACGCGGAGAACCTGCGCCCTTGCGTGCGGATCATGGTCCGCGGTGCCGTGTCCGCCATGATTCCTCTCCTGACCGCTTCGATGTGGTGTTGGCAGCGGCGAGTGTCTGACCTCGGGGGACGAGTGCTACACCCGCCGCTTGACCTCAAATCTAGGTGTGCGGACGGACCCGGGCGTCATGCCTTCGTACCGATTGCCTGGCCTCCCGGAGGATGACCGGCCCGGCCCCACGTACTCCCGTGGGTGGAGAAGAGGTCCTAGGACTCGGGGTCTTCCCGGAGGGGACGGGCCGCCTCGGAGCTGTCCTCCCTCGGAATCGGCTGTTCCACCAGGGCGAGGACGCGCGTGGCCATGAACCGCGCCGTACGCACCACGGAGCCGCTACGGGTGACTTCGCTCACTTCCACCACTCCTCTGCGGACCGCCGTCTCCACCCGGCGACCCGCCCGGCTCGCCACCACTTCGTACGTTCGAGTCGTGTCACCGGCATCCACGACTATCTCCACACGGTCACCCTTCATGGGATCAATCCCCCTTCAGCGATGGATGGTTGGGAATCGGGTCGGCGTCAAAGCCCCCATGTGCCCCGCCCCCTGACCACTCTTCAAGTTTCCCACCCGGCACTGACAATCGATCGCCCCGCGAGGGCGCGGCCTCTGCACGTGCCCGGCCGCGGAAACGTAAGCTGTGGCTCGTCAAACGGACCGGGTAGCGGGGATGGACATGGCGATGATGCGGCTCCGGCGCGAGGACCCGCGTGTCGTCGGCTCGTTCAGGCTGCACAGGCGCCTGGGCGCCGGCGGCATGGGGGTCGTCTATCTGGGGTCGGACCGGAGGGGGCAGCGCGTCGCCCTGAAGGTGATCCGGCCCGACCTGGCGGAGGATCAGGAGTTCCGGTCGCGGTTCGCCCGTGAGGTGTCCGCGGCCCGGCGCATCCGGGGCGGCTGCACGGCGCGGCTCGTCGCCGCCGACCTCGACGCGGACCGCCCGTGGTTCGCCACTCAGTACGTTCCCGGGCCCTCCCTGCACGACAAGGTCGCCGCCGAGGGCCCGCTCTCCGCGGCCGACGTCGCCGTGGTCGGATCGGCGCTGGCCGAGGGGCTGGTGGCCGTGCACGAGGCGGGAGTCGTCCACCGCGACCTCAAACCGTCGAACATCCTGCTGTCCCCCAAGGGCCCGCGGATCATCGACTTCGGCATCGCGTGGGCCACCGGCGCCTCGACGCTGACGCACGTGGGCACGGCCGTGGGTTCGCCCGGCTTCCTCGCCCCCGAGCAGGTGCGCGGCGCCACGGTCACTCCCGCGACCGACGTCTTCGCGCTGGGCGCCACCCTCGCGTACGCGGGCATGGCGGACTCGCCCTTCGGACACGGCAGTTCCGAGGTCATGCTCTACCGGGTGGTGCACGAGGAGGCGCAGCTGCACGGCGTGCCCGACGCGCTCGCGCCGCTGATCAGGGCCTGTCTCGCCAAGGACCCGGAGGAGCGGCCCAGCACGCTGCAACTCTCGCTCAGGCTGAAGGAGATCGCCGCCCGCGAGGCGCAGGGGATCGGCGACGTGCGTCCGCCCGCACCCCGCAAGGACCTCGACCGGCCGACGGGTCGCCTCGCCGAGAGCTATGTGGACGAGCGCACTCAGCGGCGCCCCGCCCCGGGCGCCACTCCCCCGCCGCGCTCAGGACCGTCCCGCACGGGGTCGTCCCGCACGGGTTCGTCCCGCACAGGGTCGTCCCGTACGGGCTCATCCAGGCCGGGCGTATCGCGCTCCGGCTCCCGGCCGTCGGGGCCCCGCAACACCTCGCGCTCGGGCGGCAGGCCCGCTCCGCGCAGCGGCGCCGGGCGTACGGGGCCGCGCACCACGGGCACGGGCCGGCGCGGTCCCGCCAATCCGCGGCTGCTGCGGCAGCGGCTCTTCGTCTTCGTGGTCGTGACGCTGCTCGTAGCGCTCGGTATCGCGGCGGCGCAGGGGTGCCAGGGCCCCGCTCAGGGCCTCGGGGACGACCGCGGTCGCGACACGAAGCAGCACACGCGGCCCAACCCCTCGTTCTCCCCGCTGGACGGAGAGCGCATGGCCGTGCACTACGACTCGAAGATCACGCGAAACGACTAGGGGCGCCCCGGGGCGCGCCCGCCCGCGCCTCAGAGCTGCGGGCGCCCCGTCGCCACCGCGTAGAACGCGACCGCTGCCGCCGCGCCCACATTGAGCGAGTCCACGCCGTGGGCCATCGGGATGCGGACCCATTCGTCGGCGGCGACAAGCGCCTGGGTGGAGAGGCCGTCGCCCTCCGCGCCGAGCATCAGCGCGACGCGGTCCATGCGGTGCGGTGCCGCCTCGTCGAGGGACTTGGCCTTCTCGTCCGGGGTGAGGGCCAGGAGGTTGAAGCCCGCCTCGCGCACGCCCTCCAGGCCCTTGGGCCAGGATTCCAGACGGGCGTACGGGACCGAGAAGACCGCACCCATCGAGACCTTCACCGAGCGCCGGTACAGCGGATCCGCGCAGTCCGGCGAGAGCAGGACCGCGTCCATGCCGAGGGCCGCGGCGGAGCGGAAGATGGCGCCGATGTTGGTGTGGTCGTTCACCGCCTCCATGACGACCACGCGGCGGGTGGTCGCGAGGAGTTCGTCGGCGGTGGGCAGCGGCTTGCGCTGCATGGACGCGAGGGCGCCGCGGTGCACGTGGTAGCCGGTGACGCGTTCGGCGAGGTCGGGGCTGACCGCGTACACCGGGGCCGGGAGCTCGTCGATGACGTCGCGCATGACGTCGACCCACTTGGCCGAGAGCAGCATCGAGCGCATCTCGTAACCGGCGTCCTTGGCCCGTCTGATGACCTTCTCGCCCTCCGCGATGAACAGGCCCTCGGCCGGTTCGCGCCTGCGGCGCAGCTCGACGTCGGTCAGGCCCGTGTAGTCGCGCAGGCGGGGGTCGTCGGGGTCGTCGACGGTGATGAGATCAGCCACAGGGTGATACTGCCTTGTCCTGGGTGCGGTGCCAACGGCTCCGGACTGGTTCCGTTACCGCTGGTTACTTGAGGGTGGGCGGGCGGGTTACGCGAGGGGCCCGGGGCCCACCTTCACCACGTCGCCGATGACGATGACGGCCGGGGGCTTCACCTCGTGGGTGCGGACCGCGTCGGCGACCGTGCCGAGGGTCGCGTCGACGCGGCGCTGGGCAGCCGTCGTACCCTCCTGGATCAGGGCGAGCGGGGTGTCGGCCGCCTTTCCGTGGGCGATCAGGGCCTCGGCGATCCTGCCGATCTTGTCGACGCCCATCAGGATCACGAGGGTGCCGCGCAGCTTGGCCAGGGCCGCCCAGTCGACGAGCGAGCGCTCGTCGTCCGGTGCCACGTGGCCGCTGACCACCGTGAACTCGTGGGCGACGCCGCGGTGGGTGACCGGGATACCGGCGGCCGAGGGGACGGAGATCGAGCTGGAGATGCCGGGGACGACCGTGCAGGCGATGCCCGCATCGGCGAGCGCCTGGAGTTCCTCCATGCCGCGGCCGTAGACGTAGGGGTCGCCGCCCTTCAGGCGGACGACGGCCTTGCCCTGCTTGGCGTGCTCGATCAGGGCGTTGTTGATGGCCTCCTGGGCCATGAACCGGCCGTACGGGATCTTCGCGGCGTCGATGACCTCGACGTGTGCCGGGAGCTCGTCGAGGAGGTCGCGGGGGCCGAGGCGGTCGGCGATGACGACGTCCGCGGCGGCGAGCAGGCGTCGGCCGCGGACCGTGATCAGGTCGGGGTCGCCGGGACCGCCGCCGACGAGGGCGACGCCCGGGGTGCGGGTGCGCAGGTGCGGGGCGACGAGGCTGCCGTCGCGCAGGCCCTCCACCACCGCGTCGCGGATGGCGGCGGTGCGGCGGGGGTCACGGTCGTGGATGTCGCTGGAGAGGACCGCGACGGTGACGCCCTCGGAGCGGCCGGTGGCCGGGGTCCAGGCGGTGGCGGCCTCGGCGTCGTCGGAGCGCACGCACCAGACGCGGTGCGCCTCGGCCTCCGCCGAAGCGCGGGTGTTCGCCTCGTCGTCGCTGGTGGCGATCAGGGCGTACCAGGCGCCCTGGAGGTCGCCGTCCTCGTACCCGCGCCGGGTCCAGGTGATCTCGCCCGCGTCCGCCATGGCCTCGACGGACGGGGTCGCCGATGGCGATACGAGGAGGACGTCGGCGCCTGCCTTGATCAGTGCCGGGAGGCGGCGCTGGGCCACCTGGCCGCCGCCGAGGACGACGACGCGGCGTCCTACGAGGCGGAGACCTACGGGGTAGGCGGGGTTTTCGGCCATGGCTCTCGGGCTCCTCGTGCGGGCGGAGTCTTCGTGGTGCGCTACCGCTGCTGCGCTGGAGCGGCTGCTTGACGTGCGGGTTCAGTATGGCGGGGGCGGGGCCGGAGGTCTCCCCCAGCCCCGCCCCGGTGCCGAAAACGGGGGCTTCGCCCCCCGGCGGCTACTTCTCGGTGACGCCCGCCGAGTCGAACGTGGCCACCTCGTGCATGGCGCGGGCCGCGCTCTGAACGACCGGCAGCGCCAGGAGCGCGCCCGTGCCCTCGCCGAGGCGGAGGTCCAGGTCGATCAGGGGGCGCAGGCCCAGCTTGTTGAGCGCCGCCACGTGGCCCGGCTCCGCGCTGCGGTGCCCGGCGATGCAGGCCGCGAGGACCTCGGGGGCGATGGCGCGGGCGACCAGGGCGGCCGCTCCGGCGCTGACGCCGTCCAGGATCACCGGCGTGCGCAGGGAGGCGCCGCCGAGGAGCAGGCCCACCATGGCCGCGTGCTCCAGGCCGCCGATCGCCGCGAGAACGCCGATCGGGTCCGCCGGGTCGGGCCGGTGGAGGTCAAGGGCGCGGCGGACGACGTCGACCTTGCGGGTGTGCATCTCGTCGTTGATGCCCGTGCCGCGGCCGGTGACCTCGGCGGGGTCCACGTCCGTGTAGACGGAGATGAGGGCCGCGGACGCGGTGGTGTTGGCGATGCCCATCTCGCCGGTGAGCAGCGCCTTGTTGCCGGCCGCCACCAGGTCGCGGGCGGTCTCGATGCCGACCTCGATGGCCGCCTTGACCTCTTCCCTGGTCAGGGCGGGGCCGGTCGTCATGTCGGCGGTACCGGCGCGCACCTTGCGGGGCAGCAGGCCCGGCGTGGCCGGGAGTTCGCTCGCCACGCCCACGTCGATGACGCAGACCTCGGCGCCCACCTGGTTGGCGAAGGCGTTGCAGACCGCGCCGCCGCCGAGGAAGTTGGCGACCATCTGCGCGGTCACCTCCTGGGGCCAGGCGGTGACGCCCTGGGCGTGCACGCCGTGGTCGCCCGCGAAGATCGCGACGGCCGCGGGTTCCGGGATCGGCGGCGGGCACATCCGGGACAGGCCGGAGAGCTGCGCGGAGATGATCTCCAGCATGCCGAGGGCGCCCGGCGGCTTGGTCATGCGCTTCTGCCGCTCCCACGCCTCGCCGAGCGCCTTGGCGTCCAGCGGGCGGATGTTGGAGACGGTCTCGGCGAGCAGGTCGTGCGGGTCCTCGCCGGGCAGCGCGCGGCGGCCGTACGTCTCCTCGTGGACGACCCAGGAGAGCGGGCGGCGCTTGGACCAGCCGGCCTGCATCAGCTCGGGCTCGGCGGGGAACTCGTCGACGTATCCCACGCAGAGGTAGGCGACGACTTCGAGGTGCTCGGGCAGGCCGAGGGCGCGGACCATCTCGCGCTCGTCGAAGAAGCTGACCCAGCCGACGCCGAGGCCCTCGGCGCGCGCGGCGAGCCAGAGGTTCTCGACGGCGAGGGCCGAGGAGTACGGGGCCATCTGCGGCTGGGTGTGCCGGCCGAGGGTGTGGCGGCCGCCGCGGGTGGGGTCGGCGGTGACGACGATGTTCACCGGGGTGTCGAGGATGGCCTCGATCTTCAGTTCCTTGAACTGCTTCGCGCGGCCCTTGGGCAGGGACTTGGCGTACGCGTCGCGCTGGCGCACGGCCAGTTCGTGCATGGTGCGCCGGGTCTCGGCGGACTTGATGACGACGAAGTCCCAGGGCTGGGAGTGGCCGACCGACGGGGCGGTGTGCGCGGCCTCCAGGACGCGGAGCAGCACCTCGTGCGGGATGGCGTCGGAGCGGAAGCCGTTGCGGATGTCCCGGCGCTCGCGCATGACGCGCAGGACGGCCTCGCGCTCGGCGTCGGCGTACCCCGGCGCGGCGGTCCCTGAGGACGCCACGGGCTCGGGGAGTTCGGCGCCCGCTTCCGGCGCCACCAGAAACTCGGCCGCCACGGGGGCTTCCGGCGCGGCGGCGGGGGCGAGGGCGAGGGGGGCTTCAGGAGCCTCGGTCGGCCCGGCGACGGGCGCGGGTACGGAGGCTTCAGGCGCTTCGGCCATCTCGGGTGCTTCGGCCACTTCGGTCACTTCGTTCGCTTCGATCGGTTCGAACGAGATGACTTCGTCGGCCTCGTCCAAGTCGTCGGCCTGGTCGGCCGTCTCCGGGGCGGCCGGGAACTCGGCCGGAGCCGCCACAGAGGAGACAATACGGGGCACAGCGGAGACGGTCGGGCCCTGGGGGGTCTCACCGGCCTCGGCCGCAGCCTCTTCCGCCGCCGTGACCGGCTCGCAGCCCTCGGCCGTGAAGCCCGCACCGCTCTCCTGAACCGCCGCGTCCGGCGCGGGAGTCGGCTCGGCGACGGGTGCCGCCGTGGGCTCGGCGCCGTCACGCGGGGCGGGCACGGTGGCGGACTGCCGCACCGCTTCCGGCATCGCCTCGGGGGCCGCCGGACCCGCGCCGTTCGCGGTCTCTGTCTCGATGCCGGTCCCCGGCGTAGAGGGCACAGGAGTCACCGCTTCGGGCAGCACCGCTTCGGGCAGCACGGCTTCGGGAGCCGCGGCCTCGGGGTCCATCGCCTCGGTGGGAGGTACGAATACGGGGGCGCCGTTCGCCGGGTCCGCGGGCGCGGCCGGTGCGACGGCCTCGGGGACATCCTCGGGGGCGTCCTCGGCGGCCGGGTCCTCCTGCGGGACGATCACGGGGTGCGGCGGCGTCGGGGCCAGGTGGGGCGTGGTCGGGACCGAGCCGTCGACCGGCACGAACTGGCCCATGGGCGCGGGCGGGCCCTGCGGCTCGGGGTGCTGCAGCTGGTGCTGCGGTCCTGGCGCGGCGTGCCGCGCCTCGGCGTGCGGGACCTGCGCGCCGTGCCACGGCTGGGCGGAGGCGACGGCGAAGGCGGGCTGAGCGGCGGCGGGCGCGGCGTGGGCGAACGCGGGCTGCTCGGCGGCCGGTGCTTGTTGAACCGGCGGCTCCGGCTGCGCCAGCTGATCCGGCTGATTCGGCTGCGGGAACCGGTGCTCCCCCGTCCAGAACTGGTACTCCCCCGTCGCGAACGGCTGCTCCTCGACCGGGAACTGCTGCTCCTCCACGGGCGCCTGGCCGGACTCCGCGGCGTTCGGGAACGCGGTGGCCTCCGGAGTGTGCGGGGCCAAGGCCTCCGGAACCTGCGGTGCCGATGTGACGCCTGAGGCTTCTGGAACTTCCGGGGTTTCCGAGGCTACTGGGGTGTCCGAGACTCCTGGGACGACCGTTTCTGCTGGTGCGGCGTAAGCAGCTTCGGCGGGCAGGGCCGCAGCCGCGGACTCCCGCGCCGCCGACTCCAACTCCTGCCCCTCCGGCGCTCCCCACGGCGCGGCGCCCTGCGGCGGGATCTCACCGAGCTGCGGTCCGGGCAGCCCCGCCGCATCGCGCGGGATATCGAGGTACTCGGGCATCGTGGGCGGACCCGCGTGCCGGGCCGGTGCGGCGGGCTGCTGGGCCACCGGGGCCGCGCCCGCGGGCCCCCGGTCGGCGAGCGACCGCACGGGGCTCGCCGAGCCGTCCGGCACGGCAGGACCCGACGGGCCGTGGTGGAGCGGGCGGCGGGCGGGTCCCGGGTGGGACGGGGCGGGGGTGCCACCGGGCATGCGGATGCCGTTCAGGTCGATCGAGCCACTGTCACGGCCGGAGGTCTCGTGCGGTCCCGGCTGGTGCACGGCCTGGCCGACAGCGGGCTGGACGGCTTGGCCGTCCGCGGTGTGCCCCGGGAAGCGGCCCTGACCGGACACCTGTCCGTGGCCCGCGACCTGACCCTGCTGACCCGGGACCTGACCCTGATGAGCCTGGGCAGCCTGCTGGGCCTGGGCGGCCTGCTGGGCCCGGGCCGTCGCGATCTGCGCCTCGGTCCACGCCCCCTGGGCGCCCGGCATCAGGAGCAGGTCGTCGTCATCGGCGGGGTTCTCGGAGGGGTCGGTCGGGTCGGTCGGGTCGGCGAAGGTGTACGCACCCGGTGCGGGAACGCCCGGCTGCTGCGCCCCCATGCCCTGCGCGGGCCCGGAAGGTACACCGTTGCCTGCGCCCTCCGGCACTCCCTCACCCGGGACCTGGCCGGTGTCGGTCATGCGTAACCCCTCGCCCATCGGTTAGTGCTTCTTCGACCGCCCCTCGGCCTTCGGCCGGGGAGGCCCCATCGCCCGGAGCGGCGCACCGACCGCCCGTCATCCTCAACGAGCGTGCGCGCCCCGCGGCACGAACCGCGCACCGGACCACAGGCATTCTCCCTGTCCGTCCGCCGCCGTGGCGGGTTGATCGGCCACGGCCCGCTGTGGACTGCGCCACGTTGCGCGTCCTCCGTTCATGCCGTACCACACAGCCCCCCGAAACGGGCGGGCTTTCCGGACATCGGCCAACGATTTCCTCGGCACCCGGGTGCAGTACAACGATCGGCCAGCCTACCCCGCGCTGTGTGCCCGAAGGGTCACGGGGAGCGGTCGGGGAGACGCCCGGAGAGCAGGAACACCACGGTCCGCTTCTCTTCGCGCCAGGCGCGTGTATCGAGCTCCACGGACTGCAGGAGGGCGCACTCGACGACGTACCCGTGCTCGCTCAGATCCCTGCCGATGAGTTCGGCCTCGTCGCGTGTCGCGGCGTGCGTCACGATGCGTTCCGGGCGCCGGTCGGCGACGGCGGAGACCACCGCGGCTCCCCCGCCCCCGACCCGTACGACATCGGGTTCGGGCAGGTCCTCGAGGACGTGCGGGGCGACGCCGTGCACGGTCTGCGCCTGCACCCCGAAGCGGCGGACGGCGGCCGTGGTGCGGCCGAGGGCGTCGGCGTCGCGGTCGACGGCGATCACGGCGGCGCCGAAGCGGGCCGCCTCCGCGGTGAAGGCGCCGCTGCCGCAGCCGATGTCCCAGACGAGGTCGCCCTGGCGCGGCCCCAGGCGCGCGAGCTGGGCGGAGCGGAGCCGGTCGGTCTCGCCCTCGCCGAGCCAGATGTCACCGCCGTACTCGGCGGCGGGCAGCGCCCAGCCGCGCGGGCCCCTGCCCGGATCGCGCCCCATGATCCAGCCGGTGTCGGCGGACGACGCGGTGCCGCCGATGACGATGACGACGTTCGGGTCGCGCCAGGCGTGGTCGGCGGCCTTGTCGGAGGTGACGACGGAGACCTGCTCGCGTTCGGTGCCGAGCTCCTCGCAGATCACGAAGGTGCGGTGGACGTCCTGGAGCAGCAGGCCGAGTTCGGCGGGGCCCGCGCCCGGCGAGGTGAGGACGGCGACCTTGGTGTGGGCGCGGCAGACGTTCACGGCGCGGCGCAGGGTGCGGCGGTGGGCGACCACGACCTCGGCGTCGTCCCAGGGCATGCCCGCGCGGGCGAAGGCCTGGGCGACGGAGGAGACGGCGGGCACCACTTCGACCTCGAGGCCGAACTCCGGGACGCGCAGGGTACGGACGACGCCGAAGAAGCCGGGGTCGCCGTCGGCGAGGACGACAGCGGTGCCGCGGTGGGCGGCGATGCGGCGGGCGGCGAGGCTCACGCTGCCGAGGCGGATCCGTTCGGCGCGGGCGGGTACCTCGTCGAGCGCCAGGTGGTGGGCGGCGCCCGCCACGAGCGTCGCCGCGCCGAGCGCGGAGCGTGCCGCGGCGGTCAGCGGCGTACCGTCCCAGCCGATCACCGTGACACGGTCCGCCATCGTCGTGTGTCTCCTGGGTTCTCGCGGGTCGTCAGTGCGGGGGCGGTGGCTGTGCGGGAGCAACCGTGCACGCGGCCAGGGGCGAGCGTACCTGCTGGGGGGCGGATCTGGCCGGGTACGGCCGACGGGACGGGGGCCGGGTCAGTTCCAGTCGGAGTAGGCAGAGAACCCGCTGTCGGCGAGGCTCTCCGAGACCCCTTCGAGGTCTTCGGGGAGCAGGCTCCACACGATGAGGTCGGTGCGCACGTCCAGCCAGCCGCCGAACGGGTCGCCGCCGTTTCTCGTGCGGGCTATCCAGGCGCCGCGCAGAACGCCCTCGCTGATGGAGCCGATCTTCTGCGCGACCTGCTGGGCGGCGGTGTTGTCGGCGGCGGTGCGCAGTTCGATGCGCTCGAACTGCTGGTCGTGGAAGAGCCATTGGGCGGTGGCGAGCGCCGCCTCCGAGGCATAGCCCTCGCCGCGGGCCCAGGGGGCGACGACGTAGTTGAGTTCGGTGGAGCGCACCCGCCAGTCGGTGTCCCGGAGTTGGATGATGCCGACAAGGCGCTGGGTGAGGAACTCGGTGACGGCGAGGACGATGCCCTGGCCCGCGGAGCGCTCGGCGGGGGCGAGGCGGGTGATCCAGTCGCGCGCGTCGGCCTCGGTGTAGGGCTGGGGCACGGAGGTCCAGGCCGTGACGCTCTCGTCGTTCATCATCTCCGCGTACGCGGGGACGTCCGCCTCTTCGAGGGGGCGCAGCACCAACCGCTCCGTGCTGATGGAGATGTCGGGGAACCCCGATGTGCCCGATGTGCCCGAGGAGGCTGTAGTCATGCGCCGCTCCATAACCTTCATAGACCTGAAACCTTCATAGACCTGAAGGACCTTCACCTTTCGGTCTTCTGAGGTGCCCAGCATGCAGCATGCACGGGCCCAGACGCACCACGGGGTCCTCTCCCGATGTGGAAGAGGACCCCGTGGGTGTCACGCGCACAAGAGGTTGTTCAGCCTGACTCGAGAGGTTGTTCAGCCCGACTCGACGGGCAGGACGGACCCCTCGTACTTCTCTGCGATGAACTTCTTCACCTCGGGCGAGGTGAGCAGCTCGGCGAGCTTCTTCACGCGCGGGTCGTCCTTGTCGCCCTTCTTGACGGCGAGGACGTTGTTGTAGGGATTGCCCTTCGGGGACTCCAGGAGGATGGCGTCCTTCTTGGGGCTGAGCCCGGCGTCGAGCGCGTAGTTGTTGTTGATGACCGCCGCGTCGAGGTCGTCGAGCGAGCGCGGCAGTTGCGCCGGGTCGAGCGGCTTGACGGTGAGCTTCTTCGGGTTGGACGTGATGTCCTCGGGGGTCGCGGTGGAGCCGACGCCCTTCTTGAGCCCGATGACGCCGCGGGAGGCGAGCAGTTGGAGCGCCCGGCCCTCGTTGGTCGTGTCGTTCGGAACGCCGACGGTCGCACCGGAGCGGAGCCGGGAGACGTCGTCGGTCTTCTTCGCGTACACGCCCATCGGGGGCAGGTACACCTCGGTGACCGGCACCAGGTCCGTGTCCTTGGCCTTGTTGAAGTTCTCGAGGTACGGGGTGTGCTGGTACAGGTTGGCGTCGAGCGAGCCTTCCTGGAGCGCGGTGTTCGGCGTGTTGTAGTCGGTGAACTCGGTGATCCGGAGGTCGAGTCCGGCCTTCTTCGCCAGGTGCTGCTGTATGTACGTGAGGACTTCGCCGGCCGGGGTCGGGGTGGCGCCGACGACGAGCTCGCCGTCGGCGCCCGCCGAGTCCGCGCCGCACGCGGTGAGGCCGGTGGCGAGGGCCAGGGCCCCCGCCACGGCGGTGATGACGCGCGTACGCATGATCAGAACGCGGCGACGACGGCGCCGTCGTACTTCTCGTCGATGAACTTCTTGACCTCGGGCGAGGTGAGCAGCTTGGCGAGCTTCTTCACGCGCGGGTCGTTCTCGTCGCCCTTCTGCACGGCGAGGAAGTTGCCGTAGGGGTTGCCCTTGGCGGGCTCGGCGACGATGGCGTCCTTGGCGGGGCTGAGCGCGGGCTTGGCCTCGAGGGCGTAGTTGCCGTTGATCACCGCGGCGTCGACGTCGTCCAGGGTGCGGGGCACCGTGGGGGCCTCCAGCTCCTTGAACTTGATGTTCTTCGGGTTCTTCGCGATGTCCTTGGGGGTGGCCTCGTAGCCCACGCCCTTCTTGAGCTCGATGATGTCGTTGTCCGCGAGGAGCTTGAGCGCGCGGGCCTCGTTCGTGGTGTCGTTCGGGATGGCGACGGTGGCGCCGTCCTTCAGGTCACCGAGCTTCTTGACGCTCTTGGAGTACACGCCGAGCGGCTCCAGGTGCACCGTGGCCCCGGGGACGGGCACGATGTCGGTGCCGCGCTTCTTGTTGAAGTCGTCCAGGTACGGCTTGTGCTGGAAGTAGTTCGCGAAAACCTCGCCCTGCTGGACGGCGGTGTTCGGCGTGATGTAGTCGGTGAATTCCTTCACCTGGAGGTCGAGACCGGCCTTCTTGGCCAGGTGCTTCTGGACGTAGTCCAGGATCTCGGCCTGCGGCGTGGGCGTCGCGGCGACGATGAGCGGGCCGTCCTTGTCGCCTGCGCCCTTGTCGGAGCCGCAGCCGGAGAGCCCGAGGGTGAGGGCTCCGGCGGCCAGGACAGCGGTGGTGATCTTGGTGGTGTTACGCACGAAAAGTGCCTTTCTCCATGAGTGGTGCAGCCCCGCGGGGTGGTGCGCGGGGAAGCGTGCGGGCGGAACGCTGCGGTCCCGCCGTTGACCGGCCGGTACCGGTCAGCCGGTCTTGCTGACCTTCCGGTACGGCCGGTCTTGCTGACCTTCCGGTCAGCCGGTCTTGCTGACCGACTCGGCGGCGGCGGTGCCGGGCAGCACGCCGCGCAGCGGCCGGAAGCGCAGCAGCGGCGCCGAGCCGCCGCCGCGCTTGTGCAGTCGGCGGGCCGCGTAGTCGCCCGCGAACTGGATGACCGAGATGACCACGGCGAGGATCGCCACCGTGATCCACATCAGTTCGGTCTCGAAGCGCTGGTAGCCGTAGCGCAGGGCGAGGTCGCCCAGGCCGCCGCCGCCGACCGTGCCCGCCATCGCGGAGTAGCCGATGAGCGCGACGATGGTGGTGGTGGCGCCCGAGATCAGGGAGGGCAGCGACTCCGGGACGAGGACCTTGCGTACGACGGTCCAGGTGGACCCGCCCATCGACTGCACGGCCTCGACGAGTCCGCCGTCGACCTCCCGGATCGAGGTCTCCACCAGGCGCGCGAAGAACGGGATGGCGCCGACGGCCAGCGGCACGAGGGCGGCCTCACGGCCGATCGTGGTGCCGGTGATCCAGCGCGTGAAGCCCATCAGGGCGACCATGAGGATGATGAAGGGCATCGACCGCGCGATGTTCACGATCTGCCCGATCACCTTGTTGAGGAAGGCGTTCTGCAGCAGCCCGCCGCGCTCGGTGAGGACGAGCAGGACGCCGAGCGGCAGTCCGGCGACGACGGCTATCAGCGTCGACCAGCCCACCATGTAGAGGGTGTCCCAACAGGCCTGCTCCAGCAGGGGCTGCATCTCCGACCAGGTCACTTGGCACCTTCCTTGACCAGCAGCGTCTCGTTACCGGAGTTGCCGGAGTCACCGGAGTTTCCGGGGGCGGCCGCGGGATCGTCGCCCGCGATGTCCACCTGCAGGCCCTGCTCGCGCAGGAAGCCGATCGGGACGACGTTCTCCTCGAAGCGGCCGGGCAGTTCGATGCGCATGCGGCCGACCTGGCGGCCCGCGACGGTGTCCATCGCGGCGCCGAGGATCGAGATGTCGATGTTGTACGTGCGCGACAGCTGGGAGATGACCGGCCGGGTCGCGGCGTCGCCGTGGAAGGTCACGTCGACGACGGTGCGGTCGTCGCCGGTGGCCTCGCCGCTGACCGGGAAGAGCGCGGCGGCGAGCTCGGAGCCGGGCGTCGCGAGCAGCTCGGTGACGGTGCCGGACTCGATGATCTGCCCGCGCTCCATGAGGGCCGCGGAGTCGCAGACGCTCTTGACGACGTCCATCTCGTGCGTGATGAGCAGGACGGTGAGGCCGAGCTGCCGGTTGAGGTCGCGCAGGAGCTGCAGGATGGAGCGGGTGGTCTCGGGGTCGAGGGCGCTGGTGGCCTCGTCGGAGAGCAGCACCTTCGGGTCGCCGGCCAGCGCGCGGGCGATGCCGACGCGCTGCTTCTGACCGCCGGAGAGCTGGGCCGGGTAGGACCTGGCCTTGTCGGCGAGGCCGACGAGGTCGAGGAGTTCGAGGGCCTTGCGGGAGCGCTCCTGGCCGCTCAGGCCGAGGATCTCCAGGGGCAGCTCGACGTTGTCCTGCACGGTGCGCGAGGACAGCAGGTTGAAGTGCTGGAAGACCATGCCGATGCGGTTGCGGGCCTGGCGCAGTTCCCTGCTCGCGCGCGAGCCGCGTCCCGCGAGGGCGGTGAGGTCCTGGCCCGCCACGGTCACGGTGCCAGAGGTGGGGCGCTCCAGGAGGTTGACGCAGCGGATCAGGGAGGACTTGCCGGCGCCGGACTGGCCGATGACGCCGTACACCTCGCCCTCGCGGACGTGCAGGTCGACTCCGTCGAGAGCGGTTACTTCACGACCGCGTGAGCGGTAGACCTTGGTGAGGCCGGAAGTGGTGATCACAGGGGTTTCCGTCACTGTCGAGTGCGCGGCGCGGGTGTGGCCGGGCACGGGGCATTCGTTCGGAACGCGGCACGGTTCTCGCGGTGGTGTGGCGGTGGAACCGGAGGACGTGTGCGCGGGGCGGGCTCGCTTCCCGCGTCCGTACGGATCTCGTCGCGTACGTCGTGCAGGGGCGTGGCACAGCGGCTTCGCTTCGGGGCGCGAGGCTCTCGGGTGGTGCGGGGGCCCTCAGAAGGCGCACATTCGACACATACAACGAGCACCGGGCGTCGTGATCGCCTCGGTCGCAAGGGTGCGGCTGCTCGTCGTGGTCATGGGCCCAAGTAAAACATGCGTAGGGGCGCCGTCCACCATCCCTGTCCGTATAGCGGACAGCGATGGGACGGCGCCGGACGTTCGGATTCTGCGCGTCAGTCGGCGAGCAGAATCTCCACGCCACCGGCCGTGACCTGCGCGGACACGGCGGAGAGGTCCTTGACGACGACGTCGGCGGAGAGTGCGGAGAGTTCGGACGCCTGGTGGGTTGTGGTCAACGCCACGGTGGTCATGCCCGCGGCCCGGCCCGACTGGAGCCCCGCGGGCGCGTCCTCGAAGACCACGCAGCGCGCCGGGTCGACGCCGAGCTTGGCGGCCGCGAGCAGGAAGGGCTCGGGGTCGGGCTTGCCGCGCGTGATGTCGTCGGCGGCGATGACGAGACCGGGGTTGATCCCGACCTCGGCGAGGCGGGCCTCGCCCAGGGCGCGCGTCGCGGAGGTCACCACGGCCCAGCGGTCGACGGGCAGGGACTCCAGGAGGTCACGGGTGCCGGGCAGCAGTACGACACCGCCCGCCACGTCGGAGACCTCCAGCTCCTCGATGCGGGCGACGGCCTCGACGATCTTCTCCGGCGGCAGCAGGTCGGCGACGATCTCGACGGCGGGCCGCCCGTGCAGCTCGACCTCGCCGAATTCCTCGGCGGTGATCCCGTACTCCCGAGCCCACCGCGACCAGCAGCGGTACACCGACTCCATGGAGGAGATGAGGGTGCCGTCGTTGTCGAACAGGAGCGCGTCAGCATGGATCTTCATGGTGACCGAGGGTACGGGTCCCGCCCCGGGGACGCGCATCGGGTCGAGGGGCGGTGGACCGGGGGCCGAAGGGCCCGTAATAAAGTCACGGGCATGGTTGATGCCCTGACGATCGCGGTCTCCGTGGCCGCGCTCGCCCTCGCCGCCTGGTGCGGTTTCGCCGCGTACCGCGACCAGCCGACCAAGGACTGGCACTTCATCGGAATGGCCGTGGTGACCCTCCTGGCCACGGTGCAGCTGATCGTCGGCATCGTCCAGCTCGCGCGCGGCGAGGAGGCGGACCAGGGCACGACGATCTTCGTGTCCTATCTGATCGGCGCGTTCGCGTGCGTTCCCGCGGCGGGCTTCATGTCCCTCGCCGAACGCAGCCGTTGGGGTTCCCTGACGGTCGCCGCGGGCGGCGTGGTCCTCGCCGTGCTCGAAGTGCGGCTCTACGACATCTGGGGAGGCTGAGGTGACGGTGACCGAACCCGGCAAGAACGAAGAGGCCGCCCGGAACGCCGGGGGCGACTCCCCCGCGCGCCAGAAGCTGATCTCCGGCCCCGGCATCCTGCTGGTGTGGCTGTACGGCGTGATGGTCGTCGCCGCCGTGTCCCGCTCGGCCGTGCAGATCTCCACGGACTTCGACAGGGCCCCGCTCGCGTACACGCTGTCCGCGCTGGCGGGCGTCGTCTACGGCTTCATCACGTACTCCCTGGTACGCGGCGGCGCCGCGGCCCGCTCAGCGGCACTGGTCTGCTGCGCCGCCGAGCTGGTGGGCGTACTGGTGGTGGGCACCTGGACCCTGACGGACCCGTCCGCCTTCCCCGACGCCACGGTGTGGTCGGACTTCGGGATGGGCTACCTCTTCATCCCGGTGATCCTGCCGGTGACGGCAATCTTCTGGCTGCGGCGGGCGCGGCGGGGCACGCGGTAGCGGGAATGCTCCGCAGGGCCTGGTCCTCTTCCCCGAACCAAGAGGGAGTCTGTCTCTCAGGGCACGGTGACCGCGGCCTCGATCCGGCTGTGGCTCCACCCGGGGAGAACAACCAGCTTAAACATCTGTCGTTTCCGGATGCGGGCGACGAAGTTCGCTGAGGACGTGCTGGTCGACAAGCCTGCTGTCCCCCAACGCACTGTCCGCTGGAGGAACGGGGTCCAGCCACAGCGGCGTCAATGTCTTCTGACCGCCAACGGAGGGCCGCCCCCCCCCATCCCGACACAGCGGGGACCACGCTCTCGTCTGGCTCGACACGCCACGTGGGGGCCAGGCCGAAGCCGCCGAACGCTTCCGAGCACACCGACCCGTCGACGCAGCCGCGGAGCGCAGGCCCGTTCCTTAGGCAGGAACAAATCCACTCCAGCAGGTGGAATCTGTTGAGGTGACCGCGTCCACGCTGACCACGTCACTTCTCATAGCCATCGAGCGATCCGCCAACCTCACACTGACGTCCTACCGCCCTGGAACTTGGCATATGCGCCGCCGTCAATTCATGACACCGTTTGGCAGGCAGGCGCCCATCGGCTGGACCACCGTCGAACCATGACTGGCCAGGTCCTGCGCTCCTACACCGCTTCCGCCGTACCCCTGGGCAGCCTGCCTCACCCGGTGCGGCAACCGCAGTGCCTGCCCGGGCTGCTTCCGCACCTTCGCCGTCGTCGCATCCCAAGAGATCGCCGTTCCAGCGCAGCCTTAACCAGAGGGCCGTCTACGCCATGCTGCCGATGGCCTTCGCCAAGGAACGCCGCGCACCAGAAGCGCGGCCTATTCCGCACTCAAGTCCGCCTTGGAGCAGGCTGTCCGGGGAGAGGAGATCCTGCGCAGCGTCGCCCGCAACGTCCGCACCGGCGCCCCACGGCCCCGACGCTTCGAACCTCTCACCGCCGACGAAGCCCGCCAGGTCCTCACCGCCGCGCGCGGACACCGGTTGCACGCCCTGTTCGAATTCGCCCTGCGCACTGGACTCCGCAAGGGCGAACTCCTCGGCCTCACTGCAAAGACATCGATCTCGACCGGGGGCACCGCAGTTATCCCGCCGCACATTGCAGCGCACGAGCACGGGCGGACTCACCACGTTACCCACCAAGACCCGGGCCTCCGAGCGCCGCATCGCCCTCCCCGCCCGCTGCCATCAGTCGCTGAAGCACCACCACGAACAGCAGCAGCCCGAGCGTGAAGCCACAGTCGCCACGTGGCAGCACAACGGGCACGTGTTCACGACGCCGCAGGGCAGGCCGATCGACCCGACCAACCTCACCCGTGCCTTCACCGCACTCCTGCGCAAGGCCGGCTTTCGCCGCACCGCTTCCACGACCTCCGCCACTCGGCCGTCGCCCTGCTCCTTGAGCAAGGAGTCGAACTCGCCGTCATCAAGGAACTCCTCGGCCACGCCCTCCGTCACTCCGCAGGGACCACCAGCCAGCCCGACGACGGCGACGACCCGCCATTGTGTGCGGCCCCGTCCGTTGATGTTGCCGTCAACTACTGCCGTCAGAGCGCGCTGAAGCCCCGCCAGGGTACACCTGACGGGGCTTCGAATTTGCTACTGCGACTATAGATTGGCGAGCGTCTTCACTCCTCAAGGCCAGACTGAAGCCGCTGCCAATCCTCCTGCTGATCACGCCAGGCGGCGCTCACATAGATCGCGGTCTTCGCCTCGGGCAAAGGCAGGTCAAGTACACGAGAAGCTACGTAGATCGCTTCGATCGGCGACAGGCCCAGTTCTCGCAGTTCCCGGAATACCGGTTCTCGCTCCACTTGCCCTCGACCCGCGATGCTCGATACCAACCCATCCAGTCGAGATCGATCCATTACTCTAATCTCCTAGGATCTTCGCAACGTCCAAGCTCATCGACCCTGGGCGCTTGAAGATACTTCCGTCAGATTTCGGGATATGCCGCTCATAGTTCAGCACGACGGTGCTATACCCCTGAGATCTCGCCTGCCCGGCGATGGAGCGCTTCATCTGCCGGATTGCGTCGGGCCCAATCGGGGCGCGACTAAGCCCCTGAGTCCCCTTCGGGAAAACCATCAATCCGTCCAGATGCACGGTGTCTCCGGCCGCTCTGACGGTCGCCATCGTCTCAACCGTCTGCCCTCCAACATCGAATGAACCGTCCCAGATATCTCCGTCGGCGAATGGAGAGCAGTTGCTGTTGTGCACGAGTACCGGAGTCTGCCCCGCCACCACATAGTACGTATGCAGATCCGCAACCGTCAGGTTGTACACAGCCGCCGCCTGCGTCCAGCGCTCTACCGACGTGATCTGAACATACGTGCCGGCACTCGTTCGCAGCTTCTGGCCCGATCGCAGATCCGTCGCGTCGATCCACTCGCCCAGCTCCGGCACCCAGAACGGGTGTCCGTCCGTCGCCGTGACGGACGCCTTCCCTCCACCCCGCTTACCATCCGCGTCGATGGTGACCTTGACCAGGTTTTTGGCGCCCTTGCCCTTGATCTCCGCCGTGACCGTGCGAACCTTCGTTTTTCCGGTCTTCGGGTCGGTGGCTAGGACCTTGTCACCTATGTCGACATCTCTGATGGACTTCGTACTGCCGTCCGCCATCAGGACTCTGGTGCCTGGTGTGAAGCTGTTCGACGTTTCGCACTTTGCGGCGATGTCCTCCAGCTTGCCGGCCTTCTTGTCCAGGGTGCGCCACTTGCTGTAGCTGCCCTTGAGTTTGTCGAGCAGCCCCCACACTCGTTTGGCGAGTGCGGCGCCCTTCTTCCAGTTCCACAAGTATTTCTTGGCCAGCTGGCCGATCTTCGCGCCGATCGCGCTCACGACGACGTTCAGGATCGTTGCGCCGCAAGAACCGAGGCTGCCCGTACTGAAACAGTCCAAGGCGTCCGTGATGCCAAGCTCATCCGAGATGATCTTGCCGAGTTCCTTGGCGGCGGCGACCGCGAAACTCTGCTCGACGTTGGCTCTGGACCGTGCGGCCACGGCCTTCCGCTGGGCTGGAGTCTTGTCCAACTGGTAGTACGTGTAATAGGTCTTGGAGGTCTTGGTCTCCCAGCCTCCATTACTCTTCATCCAGCACTGCATGCCCATGAGCTTGCAGTCGTCCGGCATCCGTCCCGTCGGGTCGGCCAACGTCACCGGACTGTTGTTGGCGTACGCGTACCCGTTGATCTGCTGGGGATCAGTGAAGTCGATCAGCGGGTCGGCGGAAATGAAGCGGCCATTCGCCGGGTCGTACTCCCTGGCCCCCATATGCGTCAGGCCGGTCGACGCGTCCACCGGCTTGCCGAGGAAGCCCTTGTCGTCGACCCAGGGGTCGGTCACAGCGGTGCCGCGTTCGTTGCCGAACGGGTCCATGCGGCGCCGAGTGACCGCGCCCGACTTCGCGTCCACCGCCGCCAGCGACGTCCCGTGGTGGTCGCCCGCCAGGAACTGCACGCCCTTAGGCGTACGCATCGCCACCGTCTGGCCGGCGAAGCTGTAGTAACGGGTCGCCTCCACCGCGCGCGTCTCGGTGTTCAGGGTGAGTTCCATGCCCGGCAGATACAGCGTCTGCTTCCCGGGCTCCTTGCGCAGCAGACGCTCGCCGGCTGTGTCGTACAGGAAGGACGTGGCCTCAGTGTCCGGCTTGGAGGAACTCGTCAGCCTGCCTTCGGCGTTCCAGGCCAGGTCTTGTGTGGTCCCGTTCAGCACCCGCTGCTTCGTGTTGCCCGCGGCGTCGTAGGCGAAGGTGTCCTGGGACTTGACGGCCGGGCCGCTGCCGCTGGCCGGGGTGTCCGTCACGACCTGGTTGAGGGTGTGCGGGCCTCCGTTACCCTCGGCGTCCTTGCCGTACGTGTACGTCCGCGTCACATCGGGCTTGCCGCCCACCCCGTGCAGGACCTGCTTGCTCCGGTTGCCTGACGCATCGAAGTCGAAGTCCTGCCAGTAGGCACCCGGGCCACCGAGAGTCGAGGGGCTCGGGTCGTTCGCGCACGCCTTGTTCTGCTTGCCGGTGCCCCTGGCCTCGTCAGAGGCATTGGCCGTGGCCCAGGCCGACTTCAGGCGCCGCTGCCAGTCGTAGCGGAAGCACTGGACATCCGCCTGGCCGCCTGCCGGGGTGTCGGCGACGGAGGTGACGTTTCCGGACGCGTCGTAGGTGTAGTCGGCGTCGTATGTCACCGGGTCCACGCCCGAGACATCCACCGTGGAGTTCGTCAGACGGTCGGTGCCACGCTCGTGCTCATAGGTGAGCCACGTCTTCTTACCGTCCGAGCCGCCTACCGTGCCCAGTTCCAACTGCTGGAGCTGGGACGTCGGGGCGTAGGACGCCAGCCCGACGTAAGCTCCTTGCTGCTTTCCGTCCAGGTTCGAAAAGAGCTGGGTGGGACGCTGCAGGTCGTCGTAGGTGTAGGTGAGGGTCTCCGGGCCGAGGCCGCCCCCCGACGGGAGTTGTTGCGACTGCACGGTGCCGTCCGAGTTGTACTCGGTGCTGTACTCGTAGGTGCCCTGGAGCTCTTCGGCCACGTCGCCGCCCAACGCGACCTTGGTGAGTTCCGGTTGGTAGAACTCGTCCAAGTGGACGTTGACTGTCGCCGCCTGCACCTTCCCACCGGCGTACCGATACGTTCCGTACAACTGCCCCTTGGCCACCTGGTCGTAGGTCGTCGCAGTCAGCTGCGTGCCCGTATCCGGCTCGCCCTCCCAGGTGGAGGCCGGCCGTCCGAGTACGTCGTACTTCGTGGCCACCGTCTTGCCCCGCGAGTCCGTCGTGGAGAGGAGGCGGTCCAAGGTGTCGTACGTATATGTCGACTTGCCCGTGTCGGGGTCGTTGGACGAGGTCTTGCGGCCCCGCTGGTCGTAGCCGTACGACCAGGAGTTGCCGGCCGTGTCCTCGACCGACTTGAGCTGCCCCGCCGGTGTGTAGCCGTACGACGTGCTCTCGTACTCCGCCGACGGGCCGTTGGGCAGAGGCTTGTCGCCCTTGTAACGGCGGATCTCCGTCGTCCTGTCACGTCCGTCGGTGATCGTCGTGGTGGGCGGCGTTCCGGCCGGCGGATCGACGTGGACGCGATCGCCACCGTAGGAGTAGGTCGTGCGCCACTTCTCCTCGTCGGCAACCTGAACGATCTCGGCTGTCTTGCGCCCGGCGCCGTCGTACCGCGTGACGGTCTGGCCGTCCACCTCGCCCGTCGGCTTGAAAACGGCGTCGGTGGGAGGCTTGGTGGCGTAGTAGTCCGAAGCTGTTTCCACTACATTGCCGAGGCCGTCGTAGTGCGTGTCAGCGACGATACGACCGCCGTTCGGGCCTTCGGACTGCTGCTGACGTGGCCGCAGCAAGCCGTCGTAGAGCGTGTATTCGACTCCGTAGGTGCCGTGCCTCTCGCTCTTCTCCGTCTTGACCACGGTCGGCGCGCTCTTACGGACCAGGTAGGTGTACCTGATCGATGCGGGCGCGGTCCGCGACCGGTCGGGCAGCCAGACGTCAGTGACACGGCCGAGCGCGTCGTGAGCGGTCTCGCTGCGCTTGCCGTTCATGTCGACCTGCGCGACCGGGCTGCCCCAGGATCGGACGTACTCGGTGGAGACCTGCCAGCCGAGCGGGTTGGTCTCTGTCTGCTTGGTGGTCAGCCCGTCCGTCTCGGTGTACGCGAACTTCGTCTCGGTGCCCTTGGCGTCCTTCACCTTCAGCGGGCGCCCGAACCGGTCGAAGTCTGTCGTCGCGGACTCCGTGACCGTCTGGTATGTGGCCTTGGTCCCGTCGTGCTTCGAGAGCCTCTGCGCCTTGGTCACATCACCCTTGACCGGTGCTTCGCCCAGGCCCTTGCCGTCGTAGAACGTCAGGTCGTCGGAGATGACCTGGGTCTTGCGGTCCGGCTTGGTCTCGCAGGTGACGGCGACCTTCTCTACCCGGGAGACCAGCTCATAGAAGTGCTTGGCCTTGCTGTCCGCGAACTCGGTGCGGATGCACTGGTTGTCGGAGGCGTCCCCGATCTTGCCGTAGTCGTCGGTCTCCACCGCGCGGCCGGTCGTGGAGTCGTAGCGAGTGGTCGCGGCGACCTCCTGCCACTTGCCGCCCTCCAGGGCCGTGTACGTCCTCGTGGTCTGGGGTCGCACGTAGTACGCCTTGCGCGTGCCCCAGTCCTTGGTGCGGGTCGCCGTGGCTCGCGACCAGCTCGTGCTGACGTTCTTCGACACGATCTTGTCGGCTGAGTAGCCGCCGTCGTAAGTGATCGTCTCCAGCTCCTGGCCGGAGAGCTCCTCGTCATCGGCGTGCTTGGCGCCGGTCGAGTCCTCGACCTCACCGCCGAGGCCACGCAGGAAGACGTGCTCCGTGCGCTGGTCGGCTGCACTGACGGTGCCGCCTGACTTGGTGACGCGGACCTTTCCGTAACCCCGCCAGTCGCTGTACGTGCGGTACTCGTCCTTCGTAATGCCGTCGGACTTGGCCTTCTTCCAGCCTGCGCTGCCCATGTAGTCGTAGTCGCTGACGCTGTTGGGCGCGTCCGTGGTCACATCGTCCTCGACCACACGGGCGACAAGGTACTTGTGGAACCAGTCAGTGATCGGCTCCTCGGCCCCCGGTGGGTTCCACTTGACCGGATAACAAGCCGTCTTCGGTGAGTCGGCCGGAGGTAGATCGCTTGCCTTGCATTCGGCGTCGCGGTACAGGACGTCAAGCCTGCCGCCGCTACCGTTGTCGACGCCGGCGAGACGAAAGCGATTCATCGCCTGGATCTGGTCGCCGGGCTTGTCGACCCGGTTGGGCAGCTGCTGGCCCAGGAGTTCCACGGCCGGCGTGCTCACCGTGCCGGACCCTGCATGCCCTGTCTGCTTGATGGTGTTGAGCCAGAGCGACTTGGAGCTGTCGCCGTTGTCCGTGAAGACGTGCCCCAGGGACCATGAGTCGACATCCGCGTAGCCGTCGCCGTAACGGATCTGTGTCGTGATCTTGCTCAGCTTCTTGCGGGTCCAGAACGTGGGGCTGTTCTGCCCCTTGCACTTGGTGCCGGACTTGCAGTTGAGGTCCCAGGGGACGTCGGGCCAGCGTCCCGCGGTCGAGTCCGTGAGGTCGCCGGGCTCGCAGTCCGCCGCCGTGGCCAGGCACCGCTCGTCGGTGTCGAACAGCATGCGGCCCGCGGCGGGTGTGCTGTACACCTTGCCGTCCTGCTGGCCGTAGTCGATCCGCTGGAGGTAACCGCCGCGCGTGTACGACTTGCCGTTCTCGTCGGTCTTGAGGCCCTGGGTGTAGTAGTTGGTCTCCTTGCCGTAGTAGTACGCCATGGCGTTGTCGTGCGGGTCCACGACGTAGTCGAGGTTCCAGCGCCAGGCCTGCTTGCAGTGGGCATCGGCCAACGTGGCGTCGTAGCAGGGCTCGCCCGCGTCGTCGCCGTAGACGGGAACCGTCCAGGTGGAGCCGGTCTGCTCCTTGCCCGCGGTGTAGCCGGGGAGGTTGTCCAGGCCGAAGTAATACTGGGTACCGTCGGTCGTGGTGACGCGCCAGTGCTCTCCGTTGTCGTCACCGTTGCTCGCACCGGTCAGCTTCTCGACTTTGCTGTTGTCGTCGCCGCTGATCCGCCACTCGCCGCTGTCGTCATCCTTGATCAGCTCACCGGAGCTGCCGCCGCCCAGCTGGATCGTGGCGTTGTCGTATGCCCAGCACTGATCACCGTTGGTCTTGGCATGACCGTCGTCAGCGCACGGCTTGTACCGCCGCTCGATGAAGCCGGGCTCATAGCCGAAGCCCTGGCCGACCCAGGAGCCCTGGTTGTTGGTGGCGGCGGTCTGGCCGTCCACGGACTGGGAGTTGTAGGAGAGCGCGACCGACGGCGCGAGTCCGCCTGGGGCGGGTGGCGTGCGCAGCGGATACGACCAGTTGAACGCACCGGAGGAGTTGGAGACGCTCCACTCGGCGGAGGGTGCGAGCGGGGTCGAGCCGAAGCTGCCCTGATCACCGGAGGCGGCGGCGGTCGCGGCGAGGACGGTGGCAGGGCCCGAGGACCGATCGCCACGGGCCCTTACCGGGACATCAGCGCTCAGCGTGGAGGCGTCAGTGTCGTTGGTGGCAGGCAGCTCCCGCGAGGTGGTGCAGCTCTTCTTGTCCGGAGTGCTCAGAGCACACCGCGGGAGCTCCACAAGACGGAGACGTGAGCCGTAACCCGCTCCGTACGCATCGGCGAACTTCGAGTAGTCGAGGGTGAGACGCGTCGTGCTGGGCTTGGTTGGCTCCCCCGTCCGCTGCGTGGTGCCGCCCGCCCGTACGTCCTTCCCCACGTCAGCGAGCGTGAGGAGCACTCCGTCGACTCCAGCCGCCTCCGTCTGGGTCCGGCCGGCGACTACGACCTTCACGGATTCGGGAGTCGCCGGTCTGTGTCGTGTGCGTTTCTCGGGTGGACCGACTCTGACGGGTAAACCTTTCGCCTTGACCAACCGGGTCGGCGCACTACCGAGGGTCACGATGTCGCTCGCGCCCCTGGGCCAGGAGACCTCGGCTGCCCTCTTCACCCGCGCCTTCTCCGCCGGGTTGGGCCGGTCCTTACCGGCTTTCAGATCAGTGCCGGGCACGGGGGCACCGAGGTCCTTCTGAATACCCGGGCGGGTACGGCCCTTGTCATCGGCCGCCGCCTGCGGGACGTACTGCGGCAGGAGCCCCACGGCGAGCGATATGCCCAAGGTGATGACGACGTGGCGTCGCAGCTGGGGGCGTGTGGACTTTGAGGGCAGGCGGAATCGTTGTGGCGTAGACACGTTGCGTCTCCGGGAGGCTCGAAATGGGGGCAGCGGGGTGTGGGGCGGGGCGGGCTCCGAGGGGCCCGCCCCACGTCCTGGCGGCTAGGTCACCGTGCCGTCCAGGTTCACGCCGGACTTCAGATTCGCCACGGCTGCCACCAGCGGCTCGTCCAGTGCGCCCTCGAAGACGCGCACCTCGTCGATCGCCCCGGAGAAATACTGCGATCCCGAGGTCAGGCCTGCGCGTCCCACCTGAAGGCCCGCCGTGGAGAAGTCCCAGTCGTTGGACCACCTCACGACCTGGCCCGTCCACTGGCCGTTGACGTACAAGCGGGCTTCCTCGAACAACGCGTTGTAGGAGAGAGCAAGGTGGTCGCCCCGTCCTTCGCTGCTGGGCTGGACAGTGCCTGCTTCCGTTTCCGTCGCGGTCGCGTCGGCGATGTCCTTCTCAGTCAGCCGAAGCTTCCAGTGCTTGCTTTCCTTGTCGAACCGGACACTGGCCACCGAACCCTGGGTGCCCGGCAGCGAGAACACCGCCTGCGTGGCCGTCGCGTCGGGCGAGCCGAGCCTGGCCCGTGCCGTGACCGTGAAACTGGCCTTGGCTTTCAGCAGGCCCGCAGAGCGGCTCGCATAGCCGTCCTTGCCGTCCAGGGACAGGTGGCCGTCGCCCCATAGAGGCTCTTCGGCGGGCTTGCAGTTCGGGTCGAGAATGTCGCAGGTGTCGTCCGCCTGATAGACGGAAGCACCACCGCGCAACACCATTCCAGAGCCCTGGGAGCGGTCCGGCACCCCTCCGCCCTCGGACTCGTCCATATCCCAGTAGGCACGCTGCAGCGGAGGAATTCCGCCGAGACTCTGTGTCTCACCGGCGGAAAGGACACGGTCGAAGACCTGGACGTCCGCCACGGTCCCCTTCAGGTTCGCCGTGTAGCCGGCGGGTTCCAGAGCCCGCCCGATCTGCAGGGAACCCGTGGCGTTCCAGGTCGTCGGGCGCTCCTGGATGTCGCCTTGCACGAGGGTGCCGTTGACGTACATGCGCATCGTGCCCGAGGAACCGGTCCTCTTCTCGTCCTTGTCGTAGACGCCGACCAGATGCGTCCACTCGCCGGGGACCGCCCTTGGCCCCTGCACCTCCCAGGAGATCGTCGAGTCGATCTCACTGTCGGGTGCCAGGAAGGACCATCGGTGTGACGCGGCGTCGTACCCGAGCGAGAAGCCCGACTGGGCTGATCCGTCCTGGCTGATCACGCTCATCGACTTCGTCGGCAGCTGGGGAAGCATCACCCAGCCCGCCACCGAGAAGGTCTTGTCCGTGTCGACCACATGCCGGCCTGTGTTGAGGTAGGCGCCACTGCTGCCGTCGAGCGTCGCCGCCGTACGCACGGAGCCGTGCGGGCCGTCCTCGCCGAAGGTCACGCCGGGGCCCGCCGTCGCCGCCTGCGTACCGTCACCCCCCGCTGCCTGCCCGGAACCCTCGGGATCCGCCAGCGCCCACGAGGATTTCGCGGACCGCCCCTTGGCCACCCGGAAGCGGTAGGACTTGGTGATCTCCCGGTTATTGCCCGCCCGGTCCTCCGCTTCGACGTACAGGGTCACCGGATGCTCCCGCTGCGGCATCCAGCGCACGATGGCCGGCCTGCCGGGCGCGTCCGGCGTGATCGTGTGCTCCGCCTCACCTGTGAACTGGTAGCGGTACTTGACCACGTCGGTTCCTTCGGAGTGCAGCTCGAAGCTGCCGTACTCGCCGACGCCCGCGTGCCACTTCTCGTCGTTGGGGTACTTCTCGGACTTCACTTCCGGCGCGTCGGGCTTGGTCGAGTCGAGAATGAACTCGCAGCGGGTACCGGATCCTTCGTGACTCCAAGGCCCCCAGGATTCGCCGGATCCCCCGATGTCGTCACCGCCGCGCACCCACCAGCCGATCACGGTGTTCTGCGGAAGCGCGAAGGAACCCGTACCGTCACCGCGGATGTCTTCGCCCACCTTGTAGGTGAACTCCTCATATCCGCTGTCGCGGCTCCGGTCGGTGTTCGTCTGTTGGTAGCCGGTCGTGACGACGTACTTCTTTTCGTTGCCGTTCTTATCCGTCCAGAAGACCTCGAACTGCGCCCTGACCTTCTCCGTGTTGCCCTTCACGTCGCCGTGGTCCGGGTCCCACACGATCGCGGAGAGCGTCGGCGCCTTCTTCGTGTAGTGCTTGGACGCTTCTCCGTAGGCGCACTTGCCTCCGGGGTCCATGGACAGCTCGTCCATCTTCGGCTGGTAGGGAGGCCGGTTGTACGTCACTTCAAGTGCCGCGTTGTTGCAGAACCGCTTCCACGAGACGTACGAATCCTCAGTGGCGGCCTGTAGCCCGAACGTGGTCGTGTCCCATCCGCTGGACGATGCCTTCTGCACGGTGCCCTTGACGTCGAAGCGCACGTTCTGGTTGGTCGCCGAGCATGACCCCGTCGGATTGGTCGGCGACTCGGAAGTGATGTGGTCCTTGCTCGACGGGCGATTGGACCAATTGGTACGCGAGTTGATCGCGCTGCCGCCGGAACTGTTCACCCGGTGCAGCTGCACCGAGCGGGCCTCGCTGTTGTACGTGTGCACCAGCGTGATCGCGAACTCTGCCTTGAGGATCCTCTTGCCCTCGAAAGTCCCCGTCGGCAGCGCGTAGTACTGACGCTGAACGTCGTTGCTTCCGGTGCAGCGCACGGAGTAGTTCGCCGGACAGCGGCCGACACCCTTGCCGGACTCGACGCCGTCGTCCGAGTTGGGGAACTTCCAGCCCTCCAGGCCCGGCTTCGCGGATGACACCCAAGTCCATGCGGTACGGCTCTTCGTCCTGGCCACCGGGTCGATGATCACCGGATAGCGGGTGTTCTCCCCCCTGAGCAGGCGCAGATCGGGCTTCAGGGTCATGACGTCACGCCGCAGGCCAAGGTCGACGTCCGAGACTCGGGCGCCGTCGGCGGGCGCGGCCTGCGCCACCCCCGGTGACCCCTTCCGCCGCACCGTGGTTCTGCTGTCACCGCTGGAATCCCACATGACGGGCTGCGGTGCCTCGAAGACTGTGCCGCCGGTAGCCGCGTCCTTCGCCACGAGGCCACCGCCGGACGCCTTGCGTACGTCGAGGCCACGAGTGGCGACAGGAAGCTCGATACCGGTCAGCTTCGGGTTGGCAGCCGCCTCCGCGGTCTTGACGACCAGCAGATGCGCGAATCCTTCGGGCTCCGCGCGCACCACCAGGTCGACGTCCGGCAGGACCGCGCGGTACGTAGCCGTTGCGCCCTCTACCTCAGGTGCCGGAAGCCGACCCGGCCAGGACAAGGACAGCGTCTTGCCGTCGCGCACCATCGTGGCGAACGGCCCGTCACCACCGCCGGAGAGGGTCACAGCGGTGGGGGTGGCCTTGGGGGCGAGGGCGCCGTTCGGCTGTTTGACCAGTGTGGTGTCGATGTCGGTCCACTTGTCGCCCTTGAGCGTCCGGACCGGCTGCGCGTACTCCTTGGCGGTGAAAGTGCCGTCCGGGTTCGCGAACGTCTGGCCGCGCTCGGTGCGCCGCCCGAGGACTTCGATCCGTTTCCCCGCCTCGTCCGCGCGCCGAACTGCCGCGTCTTCGGTGAGCTCGGCGGTCGACGTGGCCTTTTGAGGCTCACTCGGCGGCTCGGACGATGCCGCGCTGGCCCCAGGCAGCCCGCCGATTCCGGATACCAGCACGGAAGTAATCAAGCCGACCGCGACGGCCGCTCTTCGCGCACGCCGTTCTGCCCTGCTCTTCACCATTCCCCCTGATCCCCCTGCGTCTGGACCCGCGGTGAGCCGCAGGCCGGGAAGCCGCTACGGGCGCCGCTGGCTGCACGACGCCCGTGTTCGCCTACCTCACATCCGAACCGAAGGCCTTGCCCTCGTCCGGGATGCCGTCGGCGCCCGGCTTGAGCGTGCGCACCGAGCCGGTGCCGTCGTCGATGTGCTTCCACGACATCGCGTACACCAGGCCCTTACGGTCGGCCGGCGTCTTGCTGTAGGGCACCCCGACGTACAGCTCCCTGTACGAGGACCACAGCCCGAGACCCGCGAAATCACGCGCCTGCGCGGTGCCCGGGAGGCCGTTGCCCCGCGTAAGCGCCTTGCCGCCTCCGCCGGAGCGGTCGAGTGCGGACAGGATGTGCACGGCGCCGGCGTTCTCCGCGACTCCCACTTCCTGGTTGGGAACACTGACGGCCAGCTTGATGGTCTGGGTGGTACCGACGTCACCAGGAGCGGTGTTGGCGAGGGCGACCCGCTGGCCGAAGAAGTCCGCCGTCGCCGGCCGCTCGTCACCGCCGGAGGACAGGCGATCCATGAAGTTGACCTCGGTTACGGCACCGGAGGGCTTGACTCGGATGACGGTCACGGCACCCGCGTCCGCAACCGTGCCGATGTTCTCGTTGGGTGTTCCGACGGCCAGCAGGGCGTCCGTCTCGGAATCCGCGCCCGACGGGCGGTACGGGACCATCGACAGCGCTGTGCCGAATCGGTCGTCCTTGGCGGACGCACCGGACACCAGGGCGGGATGATCCTCGTCCACGCCGTCCAGTGCCGTCGGACGTCCGGCCACCAGAGCGTGGTTGAACAGCGTCACGGCCCCGGCGAACGACTCCTCGCCGATGGCCTCTCCGGGCGCGCCCACGGCGATGAAGCGACTCGTGGCGGCAAGAGAATGCCCGAACCGGTCGTGGGCCTCGGCCACACCCGGCACGTCGGGGTCGTCCTGGTTGACCGTGGTCTTGGTGGTGCCCTGCACGTAGTGGATGCACCCTGCGTCCGAGCGGTCTCCGATGGCCTCCCCCGGTACGCCGATGGCGAGGTACGGCTTGCCGCCCGACGTGGCGCCGCCCGCGAGGGCGTAGCCGAAGAGGTCACCGGACTCGGTGGTGGTGGCGCCGTCGAGGCCCGCCTGGGTGTAACTCTCGACCGTCGACCCCTCGCCCAGGCCCGCGGGCCGACCGTGGATGACGTAGGCCGCCCCGGCGTCCGCCTGCGCCCCTTCGGTGGTGTTGACGTCCTCGTACGGCGCTCCCACCGCCAAGTCGTCGCAGCCGTCCTTGTCCGCGTCGTACACGGCGATCGACGCGCCGAACTTGTCGCCCGTCTCCGGGTTGGCTGTCATGCCTCCCAGCGCTTGGGAGATCTCGGTGACGCCCTTGTCGCCACCGAGCACGATGCGGACCAGGCCCGCGTTCGCCTTGCCGTCGACGGTGGCTTCGGGATCGGCCACGGCCATGTCGCGAATGCCGTCGCCGTTGAAGTCCGATCCCACTCCGGCGGTGCACGAAACGGCGTTCGCGGGCGGCGCGCCCAGAGAGAAGGACGCCGCGGCAGCCATCACGAGGGCCGCCACGGCTCCCCATTTGGTCACCCGCGCGCCTCCGCGCAGGTTGTTGATCAACTCCACAGCCCCACCCCAGAGTTACGGAACATCCACCGGATGTTCACAGCGGGGCGAGTTAATGCTCCGGCCCAATAGACCGTCAACATGACGCACGTCACACACAATTAACATACGGCCACGATGGTTTACTGTCCGTAGCGACTGGTGGCGACTCCCGGCCACGCTTCGAATTCCCGACAACACGCGGGACCAGAGCCCTTTTTGGGCGGATGTGAGGTTCACAGCGAACTCACAGGCTGCCTTGCCGCGCCAACTCGCGCCCGAAACAGCCGAACACCGATAGGGCTCCACGCGGCGAGAATCGGCCACGCCTAGATGTACCGCGCCCAGGAGCATCACGGAACGCGAGGTGAAAGCCGGGCGAAATCCGTGAAGCCCCTGGGCGGTATGTCCCCTCCAGCATCGCCCCTCGCGCGGCCGGACCGCGATCCGAGCGGGGCCGCCGTATCCGCTAGGCGCTCGGCACGAACGCGTCGGCCGGTACGTCCTTGGCGAGCGTGACCCGGGTGAGCCGCTCGTTCACGCGCTGGGTGTCCACCGCCGCGTACCCGTGCTTGCGGTACAGCTGGAGGTTCTGTTCGCTGCGGTGGCCGGAGGAGAGCTGGAAGCACTTGGCGGTGCCGGTCGCGCCGAGGTGCTGTTCTATCGCGTCGAGCAGGCGGCCGCCCAGGCCGTGCCGCTGCATGCGGGGGTGGACGATGAGCTTGCCGATGCGTGCCGTGCCGTCCGCGTCGACCGTGCCGCGGACGGAGGCCACCACCTCGTCGCCGAGGCGGGCCACCAGGACCGTGCCCGCGGCCATTTCGGCCCTGATGGAGTCGAGGGACTGCGTCAGGGGTTCGATCGAGTAGTCGCCGTAGATCTCGGCCTCGCTCTGGTAGCAGAGGTACTGCAGTTTGAGGATCTGCTCGACGGCGTCCTTGTCCTCTGCCGCCGCCACCGAGATGGTCACGCTCATGCCCATGTGTGCATGCCTCCCGCTCACCTGCTCCACCGGTTGTCTACCGCTCCATTCCCCACGGAGCAGGAGCCGCAACCTCCGCTGTCAGCATTCTGCGCAGGCATCCCAGGCATCGGGAACGTTCCGGCCCCAGACTGCCCTGTGACATTCCCAACTCCCCTGCGATTTCCCGGTAGGTGAGGTCCTCGGGGGACAGCAGTGCAGCCATGAGGCGGGGGCAGCGGCCGGGCAGCCTGCGCACCGCGGCGTGCAGGGCGCGGTACCGGTCGGCGGCGAGGGCGCGCTGTTCGGGGCCGTGTTCGGCGTCGTCGGCGGGCTCCTTCGCGTAGGCCGCCTCGCGCCGCCCAGTGTGCCGGGTGCGACGCGCCTCGGACCGGACGGCGCCGCGCAGCCAGAGGGCCGGGTCGGCGGGCGGCCCCGCTTCCTTCATGCGCTCCAACAGCCGCAGCCAGACGGCCTGTTCGAGGTCGCCGGGGTCCGCGCCCGAGGCGAGGGCCTCCGCGGACACCTCTGCGGCGAGCAGCGGCCGCAGGGTGGGGATGAGGTCGTGGGTCATGCCCGGCGGGACGCGGCCGGTCCGGTACGAGGTTTCCGGAGCGGCCGCTTCTCACCCCAACCGGGGCCGGGCGGTCAGCCGTTGACGCGAGTCACCCGGCGCCCGAGGGGGCGTCAACCGGCTCTCAGTCCCGCGCGAAGTCCGCGGCGGCGAGCAGCGCGGTGTCGCAGTTGTCGGAGAAGATCCCGTCGATGCCCGTCTCGAAGTAGGCCTTGAAGGCGCCGAAGGCGTCCCCGTAGGCGTTCGGGTCGGTGCCCTTCCTGAAGTTCGCGGGCAGGAAGGTGTTCTCGTTGCGCATCGTGTACGGGTGCAGGATCAGGTCCGCCGCGTGAGCGTCCTCGACGAGCGTGGTCGGGGTGCCAAGGCTGCCGTCCGCCTTCTTCGGGATGACCAGGTCGAGCGTCGGGCCGATGCCCTGGGCGAAGCCCGCCATCCACCGCAGGCCCTTGGGCGTGATCAGGTCGGCGACGGTGCGCGGGTCGCCCGCCTCGACGAAGTCCCAGGGGCGGGAGTTCGCGGTGGAGAGCAGCACGACGCGGGGTCCCGAGACCAGCTTGGCCAGGCGCTGGATGCTGGAGGGCTCGAAGGACTGCAGGAAGTTCGGCGAGTTCCTCTTGTGCCGGCCGTAGCGGCGCAGGAGCTTGGCGAGCGGCTCCTCCAGGCCGAGGCCCAGCTTGCGGAAGTACGTGGGGTGCTTGGTCTCGATGTGCAGCCAGACCGGCCTGCCGCGACGGCGCCCCTCCTTCTCCGCCCAGCGGAGGACCTCTTCGAGGGTGGGGATTTCCCAGCGGCCGTCGTAGAGGGTGTTGTGCTGGCGGGTGCCCGGGATGCGCTCCTTGGCGCGCAGCGTCTTCAGCTCGGCGAGCGTGAAGTCCTCGGTGAACCAGCCGGTGAGCTTGACGCCGTCCACGGACTTGGTGGTCTTGCGGGACGCGAACTCGGAGTGCGCCGATACGTCCGTCGTCGCGGTGATGTCGTTCTCGTGACGGCATACGAGATGGCCGTCCTTGGTGGGCACGACGTCCTGCTCGATCACGTGCGCGCCCATGTCGAGGGCGAGCTGGTACGAGCCGAGCGTGTGCTCGGGGCGGTAGCCACTGGTCCCCCGGTGCGCGACAACCGTCGGCACGGGCAGGCTCCGGTATCCACCGTGCCCGCCGTGCTCCCCGTGACCGCCGCCGTGGCGCTCGTCGGCTCTTGCCACGCCGGGCACTCCTGCCACGGCCGTGCCCGCACCGAGGACCGCCGCCCCCAGTACCGCCCGCCGCCCCGGACTCGTCCCCGGCTGCTGCTGACCCGATCCCTGCGTCGCCATTGGCGCTCCTCCCGATGTACTGCCGCCTTGCACCTGACAAAGCGGGACTGATCGTAGGTGGCCGCGAGTGACGTGTGGGAGACCCCCGCCGGAACGGCGGGATGACGTGGCGTGGCGAGTGGGCGCACCATGGAGGCGGACGATGGAGGCGGACTGACGATGGAGGCGGACTATGGAGGCGCACTGTGGAGGTGACGGCCCGCGCCCGGTGGCCCGCCACGCAGAGCGACGAGTGTGCGTGACAAGGACCACTGGTTCGGGCCACAACGATCCCGTGGGAATACGGTCGTCACAAAGGCGACGGCTCAGGGCAAGATCCCGCAAAGTCAGGTCAACACTGCGTATCGAGTGCATGAACCCGATGTGCAAAGGGCGGTTGCCCGCGAGTATCGTCCTCACCTGCATTTACTCGTCGTCGACCCGTTGACACCGGAGGGCCTGTTGTCCCGTCTAGCGCTCATCAAGGCAGTGCTCGGACCGATCTTGCGCCTGATGTTCCGCCCACGGGTAGAAGGCGCCGAGAACATTCCGGGGACCGGGCCCGTCATCCTGGCCGGAAACCACCTCACGTTCATCGACTCGATGATCATGCCGCTGGTGGCCAACCGCCCGGTGTTCTTCATCGGCAAGGACGAGTACGTCACCGGTAAGGGCCTCAAGGGGCGCCTCATGGCCTGGTTCTTCACGGGCGTCGGCATGATCCCGGTGGACCGCGACGGTGGCCGCGGCGGGGTGGCCGCGCTGATGACCGGTCGGCGCATTCTCGACGACGGCAAGGTCTTCGGCATCTACCCCGAGGGCACGCGTTCGCCCGACGGGCGTCTCTACCGGGGCCGTACGGGCATCGCTCGCCTCACCCTGATGACCAACGCGCCCGTCGTCCCCTTCGCGATGATCGGCACGGACAAGCTCCAGCCCGGCGGCAAGGGGCTGCCGCGTCCCGGCAAGGTGACGGTCCGCTTCGGCGAGCCGATGGAGTTCTCGCGGTACGACGGCATGGACCGTGACCGGTATGTGCTGCGGGCGGTGACGGACTCCGTGATGACGGAGGTCATGTTGCTGTCGGGGCAGGAGTATGTGGACATGTACGCCACGAAGGCGAAGGCGGCCTAGCCGCCCGGGTAACGGTTCTCATCGGCGCGCCCGCGCCGGGGGCGGGGTCTTCCCCCGGCGCCGGGGCGGGCGTTCTGCGTTGCGCCGTGCCGCCGGGGCCGCCGGTTCGTTCCCTCTGCGGGCTGTGCGTGGCCGATCGCGCAGTTCCCCGCGCCCCCTAGGGATACCCGGCGAACCCAGTCCGTCACCCGCGGGCCGCCTTCAGTTGCTCGCGCCGTTCCCCGCGCCCCTTAGAAATACCCGGCGGGCCCAGTCCGTCACCCGCGGGCCGCCTTCGGCTGGTCGCGCCGTTCCCCGCGCCCCTTAGAAATACCCGGCGGGCCCAGTCCGTCACCCGCGGGCCGCCTTCGGCTGGTCGCGCAGTTCCCCGCGCCCCTTAAAGATGCCGGTTCGTCGTCGTCTGCGGGCCGCCCTCGGCTGGTCGCGCCGTTCCCCGCGCCCCTTAGGGGCGCACCCGGCACCGGCGAGGGACTGCCCCGGCAGGGGCTTCAGGGGCGCGGGGAACTGCGCGAGCAACCACGTGTCGCCCGCGCGTGAGAGACCCGCCCCACCGCGGGAGCGCCTAGTGTTCGAGGCCCGACTCCAGCTCCTGACCCTTCAGGAGGAACCACGCCGCCGCCGCCGTCGCGAGAAGCACCGCCGCTCCGACGCCCGCCGCCAGGCGGAGGCCGTCCACGAAGGCCGTCTGGGCGGAGGCGAGCAGAACGTCCGCCTGGCCCGCCGGCAGGCCCGCCGTCGACTCCACCGCGCCGCCCAGCGACTCGTGCGCGGCAGCGGCGACATCCGGCGGCGTACCGGGCGGCGCCGTGAAGTCGCGGTAGACGCCGGTGACGATGGAGCCGAGCAGGGCGATGCCGAGCGCGGCGCCCAGTTCGTACGCCGTCTCGGAGACCGCGGACGCCGCGCCCGCCTGTTCCTTGGGGACGCTGGAGAGGATGACGTCGGCGGTCACGGTGAACGAGAAGCCCGCACCGATGCCGACGACCAGGAGCGAGGCGCCGAGTAGCGGATAGCCGGTGTGCTGACTGAGCCCCGTGAGCGCGGCGAGGGAGAGCCCGACCGCCGCGAGGCCGCCCGCGACCACGATCCGTACGGAGAAGCGCCGCGCCACCATGCCCGCGATGAGCCCGGCCGCCACCGCGCCGACCGCCGCGGGCAGTTCGGCGAGGCCCGCCTCGAACGGCCGTCGGCCCTGGACGAGTTGCAGGAACTGGGAGAGGAAGAAGACCAGGCCGGAGAGGCCGAGGACGGTGAGCAGGTCGGCGAGGACCGCTCCGGAGAAGCCGCGGTTGCGGAACAGCCGCATGTCCAGGAGCGGCGCGCTGAGCGTCAGTTGGCGGCGTACGAACCAGGTGAGCGCGGCGACACCCACGACCGCGGCCGCGACGGCGTCCCAGCGCAGACCGTGCGCGGCCGCCTCCTTGATGGCGTACACGACGGCGATCATGCCGATGAGGGAGAGTACGACGCTCACCAGGTCCCAGGGGCCCGGCGCCGGGTTCTTCGACTCGGGCAGGAACTTGATGCCGACCAGGACGAGCACGGCCATCACGGGCAGGTTGATGAGGAAGACCGAGCCCCACCAGAAGTGTTCGAGCAGGAAGCCGCCGACGACGGGCCCGACGGCCGCGCCCGCGGACGCCATGGCGCCCCAGATGCCGACCGCGAGGCTGCGCTCGCGCGGGTCGTGGAAGATGTTGCGGATCAGGGCCAGGGTCGACGGCATCAGTGTCGCGCCCGCGACACCGAGCAGCGCGCGGGCCAGGATCATCAGCTCGGGGCTGGTCGCGTAGGAGTTCAGGACCGACACCGCGCCGAAGGCCACCGCTCCGGTGAGCAGCAGCTTCTTGCGGCCGATGCGGTCGCCGAGGCTGCCCATGGAGACGAGCAGGCCTGCGATGACGAAGGAGTAGACGTCGCCGATCCACAGCAGCTGGGTGCCGGACGGCGCGAGGTCCTCGCTGATGTACGGCGTCGCAAGGCCGAGCACGGTCGCGTCGACGGCGACGAGGAGCACCGCGAGGGCGAGCACGGCGAGGGCGAGCCAGCGGCCGGGGCTGCGCTCCGCCTCGGGCGCCTCGGTCTGCTGGTGGGTGCTGGTCATGAGTCCACTCTCCGCTGTGCGCCGCCGATCAGCAGCTCGGCGATCATGTACGAGAAGTCGTTTGCGGCCACCCGGCCGTCCTGCACGGCCCAGGCGCCGGAGCCGATGAGGCCGTACAGCGCCTCGGTCAGCCAGATGGGGGTGATGTCGATGCGGAACTCACCGCTCTCCTGGCCGCGCCGGAAGAGCGCGGCGAGCCGGTCGTCGATGCGGGACCAGCCGTCGTTCTGCGTGTCGCCCTCGAAGAGCTGGTTCTCCGTGTAGAGGAAGGCGAGCAGGCCGGCGGCCGGCTCGATCTCCTTCACCAGGCGCCGCAGCGCGTCGCTCGCGCTGTCCTCGCGCAGGCGGGCCCGGTCGAGGGCGGCCTCGCACTCCTGCAGGCCGAGGTCTTCGAGGGCGCGTACGAGCGCGTCGCGGCCCGCGAAGTGGCGGTGGAGGGTCGCCCTGCTGATGCCCGCGGCGCGGGCGACCTCGTCCATGGTGGAAGTGGCTTTGCGGGTGAGCAGGGCCGCGGCGCTGCGCAGGACCTGGTCGCGATCGACTGACATGAAACAACCATAAGCCGCGTGAGACATTAATGTCTCACGGGAATGACACAGGCTCTCAGTTCCAGGGCAGCCGCGCCCGGCCCTCCCAGTACGCGGCGGGGTCCTGCACCAGCCCCACGAGCCGCTCCAGCTGCCCGGCAACCAGATCGACGGCGGCGGCGTGCAGGTTGGAGACGAGCTGGACCGGCGTGGCCGCTCCGGAGAGCACGACGCCCGTCCACGGTTCGGCCAGCAGGACGGCGAGCGCGACCGCGTCGCAGCCGAGCCCCGTCTCCTCGGCGACCTCGCGCAGCGCGGGCGGCGCGTACGGCCCCGCCAGCCTGCCGTTGGCCATGCCCTCCTTGACGATCACGGTGAGGCCCGCGTCGTGCGCCTCGGCGAGCGCGGGTCCCGCCGAGGTCTCCAGGATGTTGTACGTGGCCTGGACGGTGCGGAAGAGCGGCTCCCCGTCGACGGTCACGGCGAGGGCGGCGCGGATCGCGGCCGCCTGGTGGGGACCGCTCACGGAGAGGCCGACCGTGACGCCCTCGGCGGCGAGCCCGGCCAGGTGGCCCTGGAGTTCCTTGTCCGTGAGCGCCGGGCTGTCGGGGGTCACGGAGTGGATCTGGTAGAGGTCGAGCCGGTCGCCGAGCAGTTCGGCGGTCTCGGCGCGCTGACGGGTGTACGCGGCGAGGCTGTGGTCCTTGACCTCGTGCGGGCCCTCGACCTCGGTGCGCCAGTCCGCCGTGTACGTATAGCCCCACTTGCTGCCGATGACGACGTCATCGATGTCGGGCCTGGCGCGCAGCCAGTCGCCGAGGAACTCCTCGGACCGGCCGTACGACCGTGCCACGTCGACATAGCGGACCCCCGACGCGTAAGCGGCGTCGAGGAGTTCGAGGGCGCGCTCGCGCAGGTCCTCGACGCTGCGGGAAGCCGGCAGGTCGGTCTCCCGGCCCAGCGTGATGTAGCCGGGCCTGCCGACGGCGGCGAGGCCGAGTCCCAGGTGCGCGGTCGGGGTCGTGGCTGCGGCCAGCCGTGCGAAGGGCATCGCGGGCTCCTCGTCGTAGGGGGTTCCCCGTCAACGTAACCCGCGACGCCCTTTTGTCACCTAAGCACCCCCGTCGTCACTCACGTGCACGCGGGGTCACGCACGTACAAGCGTCGTCACGCACGCACAAGCGTCGTCACGCACGCACAAGCGTCGTCACTTACGGGTACGGGCTACCGCCCACTCCTGCTGCACCGCCAGATCCGCCTTGACCTCGGCGAGTTGCACGGCGACGGCGGAGGGGGCGGTGCCGCCGCGGCCGTCGCGGGAGGCCAGGGCGCCGGGCACGTTCAGGACGGTCCGCACCTCGGGGGTGAGGTGGTCGGAGATCTCGGCGAACTGCTCGTCGGTGAGGCCGTCGAGCTCCTTGCCCTCGGCCTCGGCGACCTTCACGCACGCGCCCGCGACATCGTGCGCGACACGGAACGGCACGCCCTGCTTGACCAGCCACTCGGCGATGTCGGTGGCGAGCGAGAAACCGGCGGGGGCCAGCTCCTCCATGCGCTCGCGATGCACGGTGAGCGTCGCCATCATGCCGGTGAAGGCGGGGAGCAGGACCTCCAGCTGGTCGCAGGAGTCGAAGACCGGCTCCTTGTCCTCCTGGAGGTCGCGGTTGTACGCGAGCGGGAGCGCCTTGAGCGTCGCCATCAGGCCCGTCAGGTTGCCGATGAGGCGGCCGGACTTGCCCCGCGCCAGCTCGGCGATGTCCGGGTTCTTCTTCTGCGGCATGATCGAGGAGCCGGTCGAGAAGGCGTCGTGGAGGGTGACGAAGGAGAACTCCTTCGTGTTCCAGATGATGACTTCCTCGGCGATCCGGGAGAGGTTCACGCCGATCATCGCGGTGATGAACGTGAACTCCGCGACGAAGTCCCTCGATGCCGTCCCGTCGATGGAGTTGGCGGACGAGCCGTGCTCGAAACCGAGGTCCCTCGCGACGGCCTCGGGGTCGAGGCCGAGCGAGGAGCCGGCCAGCGCGCCCGAGCCGTACGGCGACACGGCCGTGCGGGTGTCCCACTGCCGCAGCCGCTCCGCGTCCCGGGACAGCGACTGGACGTGCGCGAGGACGTGGTGGGCGAAGAGCACCGGCTGGGCGTGTTGCAGATGCGTCCGTCCGGGCATGGCGACGTCGGGGTGCGCCTCGGCGAGGCCGACGAGCGCGCCCTGGAGTTCGGCGAGCAGGCCGCCGATGATCCGGGCGTGGTCGCGCAGGTACATCCGGAAGAGCGTCGCCACCTGGTCGTTGCGGGACCGGCCGGCCCGCAGCTTGCCGCCGAGGTCGGGGCCGAGCCGCTCGAGCAGGCCCCGCTCCAGGGCGGTGTGGACGTCCTCGTCGGCGATGGTGCCGACGAAGGAGCCGTCGGCCACGTCGGCCTCCAGCCGGGTGAGGCCGTCCAGCATGCCGGTCAGCTCGTCCTCGGTGAGCAGGCCCGCCTTGTGGAGCACGCGGGCGTGGGCGCGGGAACCGGCGATGTCGTACGGCGCCAGGCGCCAGTCGAAGTGGACCGATGCCGAAAGCTTCGCCAGGGCCTCCGCGGGCCCGTCGGCGAACCTTCCGCCCCAGAGCCGGACGTCACCGCCGTTGTTGCTGCTCACTGCACGTGCTCCTCAAGGCCGTTCCCTGCTTGCACCGTCATCCGTCCTGCATGAGTATGCAGTACACCGTATGTTTCGTCAATCCAGTCGACCCGTAAGGCGGTGGCCCATTTCGTTAGACAAACAAAGAACTTATGGCCAATAATCACTGCCCATGGGAAAGACCTATGAACGCATCGACGGCAGGCTCCGCACCTTCATCGAGGAACAGCCGATGTTCTTCACGGCGACCGCGCCGCTCGCCGGCGACGGCACCGTCAACCTCTCCCCCAAGGGCCTCCAGGGCTCCTTCGCGGTCCTCGACGAACTGCGCGTCGCGTACCTCGACTTCGCGGGCAGCACCGCCGAGACCATCGCCCACCTGCGGGAGAACGGCCGCATCACGCTCATGTGGTGCGCGTTCCAGGGGCCGCCCAACATCGTGCGGGTGCACGGGGCGGGCGAGCCCGTCTTCCGTGACGACCCGCGCTTCCCGGAACTTCTCGGCCACTTTCCCGGCATCGACCCGACGCTGCACGGCCTGCGTGCCATCGTCGTCGTGACGGCCGACCTCATCCGCGACAGCTGCGGTTACGCGGTGCCTTTCATGACCTACGACAAGGACCGCGACCTGCACGGCAGGCGCTTCTCTCGGGAGGACGACGAGTCGCTCAGCGCATACTTCGCCAAGAAGGACCACATCGCGCAGAGCATGGACGGGTTGCCGGGGCTGCCCTTGCCGCTGCCGCCCGGCGTCCCCGGGCCGCAGACCTCCGTGTAGCGACCACATACCGAGACGGGGTTGCGTGTGCGCCCGGCCGGGGCGTTGCATCACGCCGTGAAATCCGAACAGCCCCCTGCCGACAAGGCCGCCCGCCGCGCCGTCACCGTCTTTCCCGTGCTCGTCCTCGCGGCGGGCGCGCTCGGTCTCGCCCTGCCGGACGCCTTCGAGGGCTGGGGCACGAACGTCCCGTACCTCCTGGGTGTGGTGATGTTCTGCATGGGCCTGACCATGACCCCGCTCGACTTCCAGGGCGTGGTCAAGCGGCCCTGGGCCGTCGCGTTGGGCCTGGTCGCGCACTACGTCATCATGCCGGGGCTCGGCTGGCTGATCGCCCACGCGCTCGGCCTGTCGCCGCAGCTCGCGGCCGGCGTGATCCTGGTGGGCTGCGCGCCGAGCGGTACGGCGTCGAACGTGGTCACGTACCTCGCGCGCGGTGACGTGGCGCTCTCCGTCTCCGTCGCCACCGTCTCGACCGTCCTCGCGCCGCTGGTCACGCCGCCGCTGACGCTGCTGCTCGCGGGCGAGTACCTGCCGGTGGACGCGGGCTCGATGGTCACCGACATCCTCAAGACCGTGCTGCTTCCGGTCCTCGCCGGGCTCACCGTGCGGCTGCTCTTCGGGCGGTACGTCGACCGGGTGCTCGGCGCGCTGCCGTGGCTGTCGGCGCTGACCATCGCCGCCATCGTGGCGATCGTCGTCGCGGGCAGCGCCGCGGCCATCAAGTCGGCCGCGGCACTGGTGTTCCTCGCGGTGATCCTGCACAACGGGCTCGGTCTCGCGCTCGGTTACGGCGCGGGCAGACTGGCCCGGCTCGGCCCGCCCGCATCCCGGGCGATGGCCTTCGAGGTCGGCATGCAGAACTCGGGCCTCGCGGCATCACTGGCCACGGCCCACTTCAGCCCTCTCGCTGCGCTGCCTTCGGCGGTGTTCTCCGTGTGGCACAACGTGTCGGGGGCGTTGGTGGCGGCGTGGCTGGCGCGGCGGAATTCAAGCCCGTCCGGCGATTGAGGACGAACCCGGCGGAGCCGGTGATCAGCGGCGCCCAAGGCCCCGGGGCCAGAATTCAGTGCTCGTTCGAAGCCAGCCGCAGCAGATGGTCCGCCAGCGCCTGGCCTCCCGTCGGTTCCCTGCTGATCAGCATCAAGGTGTCGTCGCCCGCGATCGTGCCGAGGATGTCGTGGAGTTCGGCCTGGTCGATGGCCGATGCCAGGAACTGGGCGGCGCCCGGCGGGGTGCGCAGGACGACGAGGTTGGCCGAGGCCTCCGCGGAGATCAGCAGCTCCGCGGAGAGGCGCCGCATCCGCTCCTCCTTGGCCGACTCCCCCAACGGCGCGCGCGGGGTGCGGAATCCGCCCTCGCTCGGCACCGCGTAGATGAGGTCGCCCTCGGCGTTGCGGATCTTCACCGCGTTCAGCTCGTCGAGGTCGCGGGAGAGCGTCGCCTGCGTGACGGTCAGTCCGTCGTCGGCGAGCAGCTTCGCCAGCTGGCTCTGTGAGCGCACCGGCTGCCGGTTGAGGATGTCCACGATCCGGCGGTGGCGTGCGGTGCGGGTCTGCGGCACGGCGGGGCCCGCGTGGTCGCCGTGCTCGTTGCCTTGCGCCTGGCTCATCGTTGTCTCATTCTCCGGATCGTCCGTCCCCGTGGGCCTCGAAGGCCTTGTCCAGGATCGCGGGCAGGGCCCCGAGGAACGCGTCCACCTCGTCGTCGCGCACGTTCAGCGGCGGCATCAGCCGTACGACATCGGGGGCGGGCGCGTTCACGAGGTAGCCGGCGTCCTGAGCCGCCTGCTGCACCCGCGGCGCGAGCGGCTCGGTGAGCACGATACCCAGCAGCAGCCCCGAGCCCCTTACATGACCTACGAGCGGGTGCCCCGGTGACTCGATTGCGTCGCGCAGTTTCTCGCCCGCCCGCTTGGTGTTCTGAAGGAGCCCCTCGGCCTCGACGGCGTCGATGACGGCGCGGCCAGCGGCGCACGCGACGGGATTGCCGCCGAACGTCGTGCCGTGGTGACCGGGCTTGAAGAGCTCGGCGGCGGCGCCGAACGCGATGGTGGCGCCGAGCGGAAGACCGCCGCCCAGACCCTTCGCGAGCGTGACGACGTCCGGCTCCACGCCGTCGTGCGCGAAGTACTCGAACCAGTGCCCGGTGCGGCCGATTCCGGTCTGCACCTCGTCCAGGACGAGGAGCGTGCCGGTGGCCTTCGTGATCTCCCGGGCCGCCTTGAGATAACCCGCGGGCGGCACGACGACACCGTTCTCGCCCTGGATCGGCTCGATGATCACGAGGGCGGTCTCGGTGGTGACCGCCGCGCGCAGCGCCTCGACATCGCCGTACGGTACGTGCGTGACGTCGCCCGGCATCGGCTGGAACGGCTCCTGTTTGCCGGGCTGACCGGTGAGGGCGAGCGCGCCCATGGTCCTGCCGTGGAAGCCGCCCTCGGTGGCGACCATGTGCGGACGGCCGGTCAGCCGACCGATCTTGAACGCGCCTTCGTTCGCCTCGGCACCGGAGTTGCAGAAGTACACGCGGCCCTCGCGCCCGAAGAGCTGCAGCAGCTTCTCGGCGAGCGCCACGGGCGGTTCGGCGACGAAGAGGTTCGAGACGTGGCCGAGCGCGCCGATCTGCGCGCTCACGGCCTCGACGACCGCCGGATGCGCGTGCCCGAGGGCGTTGACGGCGATGCCGCCGACGAAGTCGAGGTACTCCTTGCCGTCCGCGTCCCACACCTTGGTGCCCGCGCCGCGCACGAGAGGCAGCCTGGGCGTGCCGTAGTTGTCCATGAGCGCGCCCTGCCAGCGCGCGGTCAGCTCCTGGTTGCTCATGACTCCCCCTCCTGGTCGGGCTCTTGGTCGGGCTCCTGGTCGGGCACGACCATCGTGCCGATTCCTTCATCCGTGAAAATTTCCAGCAGGATCGAGTGCTGGACGCGTCCGTCGATCACGCGGGCGGTCTCGACGCCGTTGCGCACGGCGTGCAGGCAGCCCTCCATCTTCGGGACCATCCCGCTGGCCAGCTCGGGCAGGAGTTTCTCCAGCTCGGTGGCGGTGAGCCTGCTGATGACCTCGTCGGAGTGGGGCCAGTCCTCGTACAGGCCCTCGACGTCGGTCAGGACCATCAGGGTCTCGGCATCAAGCGCCGCAGCGAGTGCCGCAGCCGCCGTATCAGCATTGACGTTGTAGACATGCCCCGAATCACCTTCGTCCTGGGAGCGGGCGATCGAGGAGACGACGGGGATGCGGCCGTCGGCGAGCAGCGCTTCGATGGCGCCCGTGTCGATCTCGGTGATCTCGCCGACGCGGCCGATGTCGACCAGTTCGCCCTCGATGCGGGGCTGATGCTTGGTGGCGGTGATGGTGTGCGCGTCCTCGCCGGTCAGGCCGACGGCGAGCGGGCCGTGCTGGTTGAGCAGGCCGACGAGTTCGCGCTGCACCTGTCCGGCGAGCACCATGCGTACGACGTCCATGGCGTCCTCGGTGGTGACCCGCAGGCCCGCCTTGAACTCGCTGACGATGCCGTGCCGGTCCAGAGCCCTGTTGATCTGCGGGCCGCCACCGTGCACGACGACGGGTTTGACGCCCGCGTGGTGCAGGAAGACGACGTCCTGGGCGAAGGCGGCCTTCAGCTCCTCGTCGACCATGGCGTTGCCACCGAACTTGATGACGACGGTCTTGCCGCGGTGCCGGGTCAGCCAGGGCAGCGCCTCGATGAGGATCTGCGCCTTGGGGAGCGCGGTGTGCTTACGCGCGGTCGGATTGCCGCTCGTATTGCTGCTCGTATTGCCGCTCATGAGGAGTACGCGCTGTTCTCGTGGACGTAGTCGGCGGTGAGGTCGTTCGTCCAGATCGTCGCGGTCTCGGCGCCCGCCGCCAGGTCGGCGGTGATGACGATCTCCCGGTAGCGCATGTCGACGAGCTCGCGGTCCTCGCCCACGCAGCCGTTCCTGCAGACCCAGACGCCGTTGATGGCCACGTTCAGCCGGTCCGGGTCGAAGGCGGCGGACGTCGTGCCGATCGCGGAGAGCACGCGGCCCCAGTTGGGGTCCTCGCCGTGCAGGGCGCACTTGAGGAGGTTGTTGCGGGCGATGGAGCGGCCGACCTCGACGGCGTCGGCCTCGCTCGCGGCGTTCACGACCTCGACCTTGATGTCCTTGCTCGCACCCTCGGCGTCACCGATGAGCTGCCGTCCGAGGTCGTCGCAGACCTCACGTACGGCGGCGGCGAACTCGGCGTACTCCGGGGCGACTTCGGACGCGCCCGAGGCGAGCAGCAGGACCGTGTCGTTGGTGGACATGCAGCCGTCGGAGTCGACGCGGTCGAAGGTGAGCCGGGTGGCGTCGCGCAGCGCCCGGTCCAGGACGTCGGCTTCGAGGTCGGCGTCGGTGGTGAGGACGACCAGCATGGTGGCGAGGCCGGGGGCGAGCATGCCCGCTCCCTTGGCCATGCCGCCGACGGTCCATCCGTCCTTCGCGACGACGGACGTCTTGTGCACGCTGTCGGTGGTCTTGATGGCGATGGCGGCCTTCTCGCCGCCGTGCGCGGAGAGTTCACCGGCGGCCTTGTCGACGCCCGGCAGGAGCTTGTCCATGGGGAGGGTCACGCCGATGAGTCCGGTCGAGGCGACGGCGACCTCGCCCGCGTTCACGGAGAGCGCCTCGGCCACCTTCTCGGCGGTGGCGTGCGTGTCCTGGAAGCCCTGCGGACCCGTACAGGAGTTGGCGCCACCGGAGTTGAGGACGACGGCGGAGACCAGGCCGCCCTTGAGGACCTGCTCCGACCAGAGGACGGGGGCGGCCTTGACGCGATTGGAGGTGAAGACGCCCGCGGCGGCCAGGCGGGGCCCGGTGTTGACCACGAGGGCCAGGTCCGGGTTGCCGTTCTCCTTGATCCCGGCGGCGATGCCCGCGGCCGTGAATCCCTTAGCTGCCGTCACACTCACGGCGCGACTCCGATCGTTGTGAGCCCGGTGGCCTCGTCGAGGCCGAGGGCGATGTTCATGCTCTGCAGGGCGCCGCCCGCGGTGCCCTTGGTCAGGTTGTCGATGGCGCAGATCACGATCACGCGCCCGGCCGCCTCGTCGTACGCGACCTGGATCTGCACGGCGTTCGAGCCGTACACGGCCGCGGTGGCGGGCCACTGCCCCTCGGGGAGCAGCCGCACAAACGGCTCGTCGGCGAACGCCTTCGCGTACACGGCCCGCACGGACTCCGCGGTGACGCCCGCCCTGGCCTTGGCGGTGCAGGTGGCGAGGATGCCGCGGGGCATCGGGGCCAGGGTCGGCGTGAAGGAGACGGTGACGGGGGCGCCCGCGGCGGCGGAGAGGTTCTGGATCATCTCGGGCGTGTGCCGGTGCCCTCCCCCGACGCCGTACGGGGACATGCTCCCCATGACCTCCGAGCCGAGGAGGTGCGGCTTGGCCGCCTTGCCCGCGCCGGAGGTGCCGGACGCCGCGACGATGACCGCTTCGGGCTCGACGAGGTCCGCCGCGTACGCGGGAAAGAGGGCGAGGGAGACCGCGGTGGGGTAGCAGCCGGGCACGGCGATGCGCTTGGTCCCGTCAAGGGCGGCGCGGCCGCCCGGCAGTTCGGGGAGGCCGTAGGGCCAGGTGCCGGCGTGCGGGCTCCCGTAGAACTTCTCCCACTCCCCCGCGTCCGTCAGCCGGAAGTCGGCGCCCATGTCGACGACGAGGACGTCGGGCCCGAGCTGCTCGGCGACGGCGGCGGACTGTCCATGGGGCAGCGCGAGAAAGACGACGTCGTGCCCGGCGAGGACTTCACCGGTGGTCGGCTCGAGGGTCCGGTCGGCGAGCGGAAGCAGGTGCGGCTGCAGCGCGCCGAGGCGCTGCCCCGCGTTGGAGTTGCCGGTGAGGGCGCCGATCTCGATCCCGGGGTGCCCGAGCAGCAGACGCAGCAGCTCGCCGCCCGCGTACCCACTCGCCCCTGCCACTGCTGCGCGTACCCTCATGGAACCCTCCTCTTGGATGGCATGACTATACGTTTCGCCGCAGTTTTATGCAATGTGCTGCCTCGCGGGGGCCGAGGCCCGCTGTGGCCGAGTGCTTCGGTCTTGGTCGTCCGGGGGGGGCGCGGGGCGCGGGGCGCTTCAGGCGGCGAGTCGGTTCGCGGCCGCGGACATCAGCCAACGCCAGCGCGGGCGCTCCGTGACAAGGGCGGCCGCGGCAAGCAGGGTCACGGGGACCGCCGCCCACACGGGCCAGGCCAGCCACGAGGAGACCACGGCCGCGGCAAGCTGGAGCAGCACCAGCAGGATCGTGACCGAGCCCGGCACGGGGATGATCACGTTGGCCTTGTCGCCCACGGTGGAGAAGACCGTCGGAAGGCCGATCAGGACCACCACGGACAGGGCGGCGAGCAGCCATGAGTGGCCGGCCAGGGCCCAGGGGGTGGCCACCCACGCGACGAGTTCCGTCGTGAAGCGCAGGGCGGACGCGGCGCGGTCGTCCGGTCGTCCGGTCGTCGTTTCCCCACCAGCAGCGTCGGTCACCCGAGGACGATCCCACGGCGGGCGGCCGACTGTCAGGGATTTGGTGCGGCGTCGGCTGACGTGCTCAGCCACACCGACGATCATCATGCGTGATCGCTGCGCGCGCGGAGTGCTCATTGGCGGGTGGAAGCGGCCGCGGTTGGCTGGAGAAATCACCAACCGAGCGGCCCGCCGGGGCCCACGAGGCCGAGGAGAACCGTGCCCAGTCTGGACGTCAATGACACGACCCTGCACTACGAGGACGAGGGGACAGGACCCGCGCTGCTGTTCCTGCACGGGTGGGGCACCAGCGGGCGGGCCTGGGACGCTCAGCTGCCCGCGTTCGCCCGGGGCCACCGGGTGGTCACCGTCGACTGGCGGGGCTGCGGGCGGTCGGCCCACCCCGCGCGGGGTAACACCGTCGCGGACGTGGTCGACGATCTGGTGGCGCTGATCGGGGCGCTGCGTCTTGAGCGGCCCGTGGTCGTCGGCTCGTCGATCGGGGGGACCTTCGCCGTCGAACTGGGGGCGCGGCGGCCCGACCTGGTCGCGGGCGTGGTCCCGGTGGGCGCACCCGGGTACTGGCCGTCGGCGCGGGCGCAGGCGGAGCTCGTGGCCGCACTCCGTCGCGACCGGGCCGGTACGGTCGCCGACTGGGTGCCCACCTGGTTCGCGCCGGGCACCGCGCCCGCCCTCGTCGACCGGACCGTCCGCCAGATCCTGGCATCCGGCGTCCACATCGACGAGCACCAGGTCTCAGCCCACCTGTACGACCCGCGCCCCGCGCTGCCGGGACTGCGGGTGCCGGTCCACTACATCCACGGCGAGCTGGACCCCGCGATCCCCGTTGAGGTGGCCCGCGCCTGCGCCGCGCTCACTCCGGGCGCCACGCTCGGCGCGATCACCGGCTCCGGCCACATGCCGCACCAGGAATTCCCCGACCGCTTCAACGCGGCGCTGCGGGCCGCGCTCGCCGCCTGCAGGCGTCCCTGATCCGGTTCATGCGACCCTTGATCGGCCGACGCGGCTGACGCGGCCGTCGCCGACGATCTGTTCGCCGCCCCCATGGGTGAAGACGTGGCGGCCCGCCGCTCGTTCATCCAGCACAACACCAAGGACGTCCGTTTCCTCGACTTCCTCGACTTCCTCGACTTCCTCGACATCTGGCTTCGGCCACCAGGCCACCCACCCCGCACCCTGCTCGCAGACCCCGGAGGAACCACCGCGTGAGCGCGTCCCCCACCTCAGCATCCGCAACCGCACCGGCCGGGCCCGGCACCGACGGATCCGACTACACCGCACGGCACTTGATGGTCCTTGAGGGCCTGGAGGCCGTCCGTAAACGGCCCGGCATGTACATCGGGTCGACGGACAGTCGGGGCCTGACGCACTGCCTGTGGGAGATCATCGACAACTCCGTCGACGAGGCTCTCGGCGGGCACTGCGACCACATCGAGGTCATCCTCCACGACGACGGTTCGGTCGAGGTCCGGGACAACGGCCGCGGCATCCCCGTCGACATCGAGCCGCGCTCCGGGCTCGCGGGGGTCGAGGTCGCCTACACCAAGCTGCACGCGGGCGGGAAGTTCGGCGGTGGCTCGTACGCGGCCTCCGGCGGCCTGCACGGTGTGGGCGCGTCCGTGGTGAACGCTCTCTCCGCACGTCTCGACATCGAGGTGGACCGCGGCGGGCGCACCCACGCGATCAGCTTCCGGCGCGGCACACCGGGCGCGTACGACGGCGCCGGTCCCACGGCGGACTTCACCCCTGCCAGTGGCCTGCGTCAGACCGCCAAAACACCGAAGAGCCGGTCCGGTACGCGGGTGCGGTACTGGGCGGACCGGCAGATCTTCCTCAAGGACGCGAGGCTCTCGCTGGAGAACCTGCATCAGCGGGCCCGCCAGACCGCGTTCCTGGTTCCGGGTCTGACGATCGT